>NZ_JAYESN010000007.1:0-96058 GCF_034860625.1 Lamprobacter sp. | reverse complement strand
CGACCTGATCGGCGAGATCCTCGAAGCTGCTGAGTATCCAGCGCCCATCGGCGCCCCGATTGTAACGTTCGACCAGCACCCGGTGCTGCGAGACCAGCAGGTACTCCTGTAATGAAGGAATACGACGATAGAGCGCAAATTTCTCGCCGCGGTCGTAGCCCTCGGTGGAGTCGGACAGGACCTCACCGATCAGGCTTGGATTGAGCAACAGATCGCGACGGCCATCCTGAAACGCCTGCTCGCCACAAAGCGCCATCAGATCCGGATACTTGCCGGCGTCCGCATGCTGGATGCGCAGTTTCATCCCGCTGGCGTAGACCCAGCAGGGACGGCCCTTCATTTGGATACTCAGCTCTCGGTTGATATTACTGAGAATCGCGTGATGCTCGGCGGTGCCGCCGCTCATCGCGAAGATCTCACCGTCGACGTATTCAGTTCGCTCATCGAGGCTGGCACGCTCGCCTTCGAGCCAGTCTTCAAAGCTGATACTTGGTTTCCGTTCTGCTTGGGGCGTCATTGGCTCGTCTCCGATTGAGAAAGTACATAGTGCATAGAGCATAGTCGAATCCGCCTCATAAGGCCTCCATCAACCTGCTCCCGTGTGATGACCAGGGCAGGACTGCTGGCGGGCCATCATCAGAAGGCAAACGGCCGACAGCGGCGCGGCAAGCAGGAGAAGTCAACGGCCACATGATGGTATTGTTCTAAGCATTGAGCCTGCCCTGCCTCCATCAGCATCCGACCGCATGAACGACACCGCCGACAGCCTCGCCCAACTGCATCTGCGCAACGCCAGCCCGCGTGACGTGTCCGCCATTCGCGCCCTGTTCGAGCGTGCCTATGCCGGCAGCGGCGTGAGCAGCTACAGCGCGGCGATGCTGCGTGGACAGATCAACAAGTTCCCGGAAGGCCAATTCGTCGCCGAGTACCAGGACGACGATGGCAGCCGACTCATTGGCTTCTGCTCCAGCTTCCTGGTCAGTGGCGAGATCGCGCTGAAGCCACACGGCTGGAACTGGATCACCGGCAGCGGTTATGCCTCTCGCCATGATCCGGATGGCGACTATCTCTATGGCATGGAGGTCTGCGTCGATCCCGAGTATCGCGGTCTACGGATCGGCCAACGGCTCTATGACGAGCGCAAGAAGCTGGTCCAGTCGCAGGCGCTCAAGGGCATCATCTATGGCGGTCGGCTGCCGACCCTCGATGCCGCATTGACGCGGGAGCAGGACGCCTATGACAGCCCTCAGGCCTATGTCGATGCGGTGGTCGAGGGCCGCGAGCGTGATCCGGTCCTGACCTTCCAGCTGCGCAACGACTTCCAAGTCATCGGCCTGCTGCCTGGCTACTGGCCGGAAGACCGGCAGTCGCGCGGCTACGGCATCCATCTGCTGTGGCGCAATCCACAGGCGCCCGATGAAAAAGAGGAAGCACGCGCCAAGCATTACGGCGGCCGGCTGATGGATACGGTGCGGGTCGCGACCGTCCAGTACCAGCAGCGGCGGGTTAAGTCCTTCGACGAATTCTTGGACATGCTGCGCTACTTCGTCGATGTGACCTCGGACTATCGCGCCGACTTCTGCGTCTTCCCCGAGCTGTTCTCGTTGCAGCTGCTGTCGATGGAGGATCAGGAGCTCTCACCGGCCGAGGCCATCGAGGCTTTAACGCGCTACACCGCACCGATCAAAGAGGCGCTGCGCGAGATGGCGATGCGCTACAACATCAACATCATCGGCGGCTCGCATCCGACCAAGATGGATAACGGCCGGGTCGAGAACATCTGCTACATCTGTCTGCGCAGCGGCGAGGTGCACGAGCAGGCGAAGATCCATCCAACCCCGAACGAGGTCTATTGGTGGAACATCGAAGGCGGCCATGAGCTGGCGGCGATCAATACCGACTGTGGCCCCATCGGTGTGCTGATCTGCTACGACGCCGAATTCCCGGAGCTGGCACGGCATCTGGTCGACCAGGGCGCGAATATCATCTTCGTCCCCTTCTGCACCGATGAGCGCCAGTCCTATCTGCGGGTACGCTATTGCAGCCAGGCGCGCGCGGTTGAGAATCAGTGCTATGTGGTGATGTCCGGCAACTGCGGCAATCTGCCGAATGTCGCCAACATGGACATCCAGTATGCGCAGAGCTGCATCCTCACCCCCTGCGACTTCCCGTTTGCGCGCGATGGCATCGCCGCCGATACCACGCCGAACGTCGAGACCGTCGCCTTTGCCGATCTCGGGCTCAAGGCGCTGCGCGAGGCGCGTAACTCCGGCACCGTGCAAAACCTCAAGGATCGGCGACATGATCTCTACACCACGATCTGGCGTGAGCGTTAGCCGCGACAGCGCAAGATGCGACTAAGCTTTTCCGACCTCGGTGCGAGGCGCTTCGGTCGAAGCCGCAGTGGACGAGCATGGCCCAACAGACACCAGCAGCCGGCGGTGCGCGCCCGCCTGAACGCACTCGAGCGCCTGGGCCTGGCGGCGGTCACGCTCCTGCTCTGCTTGCAGCTCTACCTCAACATCCTGCTAGGCCGCGCGCAGCTTGATCTACCAGCGCTCGCGCGCGCATTGCGCCAGGCGGGACTCTCGGTGCTGCCGGCGCTGACGCTAATTGCCGTCGCCGCTGGTGTCATCCTCGGCCATCAGGCCGCGCGGCTGCTCGCCGAGATCGATCTACCCAGGCTCATCCTGGTGCCAGTGATCTACGCGGTGGTGATGGAACTGATCCCACTGCTGGTCGGCGTCTTGGTTGCCGGCCGCGCTGGCGTGGCGCTTGCCGCCCGCCAGGCCACCCTGATCGCCAGTGGCAAGGTCGATGGACTGTTGGTGAGCGGCATGAATCCCATCCAATTCACCACCGGGCCGGTGCTGCCGGCCATGCTTGCGATGTCCTTTGCGCTCAGTGTCTGGGGCACGCTGGTGGCGCTGAGCGCAGCACTGCTCTGGCTGTTGGTGGTCGCCGATGTTCCGCTCTACCTCTTCAACGAGGCGCTGCGCCAAGCTTTGTCGCCGAGCGATCTGCTCGAAGCGCTCGGCAAGCCCCTGATCTTCGCGCTCGTGATCGCCTTGGTCGCCACCGCCAACGGCATCGCCGCCGGGCGTGACGTAGCCGGCGTCAGCCAGGCCGCGACCGATACCATGATCGGTGCCGTCACCACGATCCTGCTCATTGATCTCGCCTTTGTGCTGGCGCCCTGATGGGTCGATGCATTTCACCCTGCTGACCCAGGGCGCACACGACCTCCTGGACCTCGGGCGAGCACCCGGTTGTGGGCAGCCAACGCCCGCGCAGGGTGCCAAAATCGCTGAGGCCGTAGGGGAAGTGCATAAGGCGTCGCCTGTTGCGAGTACGATATGCCTGGGCATATAGCCGTTTGCCCTGACTCGCGGACCTGCGGCTCAATGCTCTGCTGTTCGACTATCGTCATTTCTGTCGGCGATCAGGCTGGATGGCTATCACAGTCTCACCGTTGATCAGGCGGGCGCTGGCACGCTTCTGCTCAGAGTGCCCGCAAGCACCCGCTCCATCCCAAGCGCGACCACCGCAAAGGCGCGCATCCTTGAGCCCATGGCGCTCGATCAGGGGACCGCCATAGTCACGCGCCTGGGCCTCGGCTTCATCGAGCTTGGCTTTCACGGCTAGGCGCGCAGCGAGCGCCCCGCGCGGTAACTCGCAGACCTGCTCACCGCTGAGGCCGAGGTCTTTGAGACTGAGTGAGGCATTTGAACTCTAGGCAACTACTCAGGCCATGCCATGTATTTAAAATATAAAGAATTTCAAAAAATCAACGCAATACGTGTAAAATTTAAAACTAATATAAATCAATGACTTAAAAATTCCACATCGCAGAGGCGCATCAAGTTTTTCTAGAAAATCCTTGTAATCGATTATTTTATAAGCAAAAAAACATAGGATCGCCTGAGTAGTTTAAGCCAATGCACACGAAGCCGAGGTCTCGCGCGCTCTACCCGATCACGAAGGTAAAACCCATTACATCCATCTATGGGTCGATAACCTACCGTTGTCGCAGAGGTGGACTGAAAGGTGGACTGCTGAAACCTGTGAATTACAACTGCCTGACTTTGCTAGACTTTCTCGGCAGTGTTGGCGGAGAGGGTGGGATTCGAACCCACGGTACGCTCGCGCGTACACCTGATTTCGAGTCAGGCCCGTTCGGCCACTCCGGCACCTCTCCGAGGCCGCTCTTCGCTATGCTTGCGAGGAGTAGCCCATAACTATAGCATCCTCGGCCTTTTAGGCCAATGCGTTGATGCCATTTCCCGATTGTCGCTCACAGCGTCTTCCCCTTTGGGCTCGGTACGATCATTGCGAGGGGCTGCTAAGCCCTTGTGGGCACTGGCTAGCTGTGAGCGCAGCACCTCCTCTACAGCCGCTTCAGAGAGCCGTTGCAGGATGCGTCCCAAGGGTCTTTAAGGGTGTCTTTTGGCCTGTTCAGATCCTGTTGAGGACGCTTTCTAGAGGGCCGCATCAGGGGCCAGCATCAAGTGCCAATCTTAGGGATGCCGCCAAGTCCGCAGTCGCTGAGCATTGACGAACTCGAGACTAATGCCATCAGGATCATGCCGTATTCGGGTCAGGCCAGCGTAGTCGATGCGGATGCGAGACCAGTGCTGAGGGTCGGCGTCGAGGACGTGGCCGACAATGGCCCGGCTGACGCCGGCGTGGCAGACGATGATCAGGTGCCGTCCTGGGTAGACCGCGATCTGGCGATCGTAGGCGCGGCCGATACGCGCCTGCAGGGCGTCGAGCCGTTCACCACCTGGCGGTCGGTTGGCGACGGGGTCGCGCCGGAAGGCGGTGAAGATGTCGGGCTCTTGCTCTGCGAGCTCGCTTGGGCGCCGCCCTTCCCAGGCCCCCATGGCAATCTCGCGCAGTTCCGGCTCAACCGCCAGCGGGCGGCCGAGTCGCGCCGCCAGCTCGCAGGCGAATTCGCGCGCGCGGGCCAAGGGCGAGCTGAGAATCTGATCCCAAGGCCCATGCTCGCCGACAGCGGCGCGCATCTGCTGCCAACCGCGCGCGCTGAGCGGGTGATCGACCCCCTGCCCGCGGATCATCCGACCGCCCAGCGGCTCACCGTGGCGAATCAGGTCGACAGTGGTATCTTGACGGGGCACAAGGACCTCCTTGGCAATTGAGCGGCAGCCAGCTGCTCCTGCGCGTTGCTTGACTAGGGTAGCTTATGTTGAATCGAGACAAGACCTATGTCGGCCTTGACGCCGACAGTTATGGTGGCATGACGCCAACCGGAACGATTATCCGTGATGCTCAGGTTTTTGGCCTGATCCCGGAGGGCGAGACTTGCAAAGGCTGGGCGGTATCGCGCGTTGAGGCCCTCTACGACCAGGTCAGCAAGGCCTGGCATCCCTATGGTCACCTCGTCTCACGTCTACCGGAGGATCTGCGCGAGCGCCATCGCCGCATCTATGACGCCGCTATCCAACAGGCCCGCGAGTTGGGCTGGTCTGCCGAATTGTATGATGACCCAGAGATCTGAAGACCCGCTGATCATCCGTCTGCTCGAGCTGGCCCGTGAGCTGGCCGACGAGTCCGAAGGCTATCTCGATCGCCAGGACGACTCACAGCTCTGGTACAACCGCGGCTACGCCAATGGCATGATTGCGGCGCTGCAGGCGCTAGGCTACGGGGCGGAGGCCAATGCTGCACTTGACCCGGATTGCTACGAGGCGGCCCGAGATCAGGCCCATCTCCCTTGGGGCAAAGCCTACGAGCACGGGCGCGAGATGGGCATCCGCGAGACCTACGAGGTCACCGGCAACAGCCCCTTGACCTGATTCAGGAATTCGTATGACCCGACTGATCTCATTTAATGTCAACGGCATCCGCAGCCGTCCACACCAGCTCGAGGCGCTGCAGGCGCGGCATGATCCAGATGTGATCGGCATTCAGGAGTCGAAGGTCGCCGATGACAGCTTCCCGACCGAGGCCATCAACGCGCTCGGTTGGCACGCCGCCTATCATGGCCAAAAGGGCCATTACGGTGTCGCGCTGCTCAGCAAGCGTGATCCACTGAGGATCGTCAAGGGGTTTCCGGAGGATGGCTCAGACGCGCAACGACGGGCCATTACGGGCTATTACAACCTCAGCGACGGCAGCGAACTTGCGGTTATCAACGGCTATTTCCCGCAGGGCGAGAGCCGTGCGCACCCGATCAAGTTTCCTGGCAAGCAGAAGTTTTATGCCGATCTCACCGCGTATCTCCGCCATCAGTTCAGTCCGACGCAACCGCTGGTGGTGATGGGCGATATGAATGTCGCCCCCCAGGATGCGGACATCGGCATCGGCGCTGACAACGCCAAACGCTGGCTGCGCACTGGCAAATGCAGCTTCCTGCCCGAAGAGCGCGAATGGCTGCAGACCCTGATGGATTGGGGCCTCAGCGATGCCTACCGTTGCGTCCATCCAAACCGCGACGACCGCTTCAGCTGGTTCGATTATCGCTCGCGCGGCTTCGAGCGCGAGCCCAAGCATGGACTGCGCATCGACCTGATCTTGATCTCGGCGCCAGTGCGCGAGCGGCTGCGCGACGCGGATATCGACTATGACATCCGTGCTCTGGAGCGCCCATCCGATCACTGTCCGGTCTGGATCGATATCGATTAATGGATGGACCGACCCCACTCATTGCCAACACCCAGCCACTGCGCGACAAGGCCGCAACAGCCAGGAGACAATCATGAGCGACAAGACGATCCACCCATTCCAAGGCAACGCGATCGATGTGCACTGGGACCAGCGCCTCTGTATTCACATCGGCGAATGCACCCATGCCGACAACAGCCTGTTCGAGGGCGGACGCGAGCCCTGGTGCGTACCCGATGAGGTGTCCAAGGCCGAGGTGCGCGAGGTCTGCGAGCGCTGCCCGAGCGGCGCCCTGAGCTATATCGACAAAGATGGCACGCCCGAGCAGCCCGCACCTGAGAACACCGGTCAAGTGGTCTATAACGGCCCGCTCTATCTGACCGGCGAGCTAGACATCGAGGGCGCACCCGAAGACATGCCAGCTGTGCGTTTTCGTGCCGCGCTCTGCCGCTGCGGAGCCTCAAAGAATAAGCCCTTTTGCGACAACAGCCACATCGAGGCCGGCTTTGAGGACTTTGGCGCTATTGGCAAGGCCGGGCCTGGGTTGGAGGCCAAGGGTGGACCGCTGAAGATCAAGGCGATCCCCGATGGACCGCTCAAGATCGAGGGCAATCTCACACTCAAAGCAGCCAGTGGGCGCGTCGCCTGGCAGGGCACCAAGACCGCGCTCTGCCGCTGTGGGGCCTCAAAGAATAAGCCCTTTTGCGATGCCAGCCATCGCGAGGCGGGCTTCAAGTCCGACTGAGGCGGCGACTTAACCGCAACTAAACGGCAACCTAGACAGCTGCTTCGTCATTGTGGGCCATAGTTGACTGGCTGACCTTCAAGCATGGGATCGGCCTCTTCGGGATCGATGACCCGATCGATGCGCAACGGAAGGATCTGGTTGCTGAGATCAATGCCAGCAGTTGCGAGGCGCGTTAACAGGTAGCCCGGCGTATAGCCGATCTGTAGCCAAGCTTCCGCGGGCTGCCCGCTCTCGCAGCCTTCGATCAGCACCTCTTGCACCGAGCCGACCTGGCGTTCCAGCCAGGCGCGCTTCAGACGCTGCCCTAGCGCATGCAGTTCGCGGCTCCGAGCCCGCTTCACGGCCGTTGGCACCTGATCCGGCATCTCAGCAGCGCGGGTGCCTGCGCGCGGTGAATAGCTGAAGATATGCAGACCGCCAAAGCCGGTCTGCTCGACGAAGGCGAGGGTTTGCGCCCATTCGGTCTCGGTCTCGCCCGGGAAGCCGACGATGATATCGGTGGTGATGTTGAAGTTGGGGTGTACGCCCCGCGCCAGCTCGACTAGACGCGCAAACGCTGCCGTCTTGCAACGCCGAGCCATGCGTTTGAGGACGCTGTCGGCGCCGCTCTGCAGCGGCAGATGCAGATGGGGCATCAGGCGCGCATCGTCGAACAGCTGCCAGAATCGCTCCGGCACATCCCAAGGCTCGACCGACCCGAGCCGCACCCGCACCGCATCCGTGTCTTGAAGGACAGCGGCCAGCAGCGCGCTCAGGCTCGATCCGCAGTCGCTGCCGTAGCCAGCTGCATGCACCCCGGTCAGCACCACCTCCTGAATGCCATCGGCGACGAGCTGGTTGATCTCGCGGCAGATCTCAGCGATCGGCCGACTGCGCTCCTCGCCGCGGGCGCGGGTCGTGATGCAAAAGCTGCACTCATAGCGACAGCCATCCTGGATCTTCACGAAGGCGCGCTGCCGGCCGCGCGCAAACAGGGCCGCTGCGCCTGGCTCAGTCGCCGCCTCTGGCATCAGCGGCAGTGCCAATGTCTCCGCTGCGATCGAGACCAAGCGATCCTTGTCCTGGTTAGGCACCATCAGATCGATGCCCAGCTCACCGAGCTGACTGTCCTTGAGCGAAACCGCGCAGCCGCTCACCACTAACCGGGCACGCGGGTACTCGCGCTGCAGCCGCCGTAGCAGTTTGCGCGACTTGCGCATCGCCTCTGCGGTGACAGCACAGGTGTTCACCACCAGCAGATCGGCCGCATCGCCCTCACCGCTGATGCGGCAGCCACGCGCCTCGAGCTCACGTGACCAACCGGCCAGCTCGGCCTCGTTAAGCCGACAGCCCAGGGTGCTCAGCTTGACCCGCATCGTCTGCTACCGCTTGGGATGCTCAGCTTAGACCGCCATGGCGTGCCATGCCGTGCCGTGCCATGCCATGCCGTGCTGTGGCGTGCCGTGCATGTGCCATGCCGCCAACGGATTAGCGCCAACCGGACATTGGGCTGCGCGGAATGAGGATGCGCACCTGCTCGGGACTGTCTTCGCGCGTCAGGCCCGCGAGATCGCCATCGGGCGGCACCGGCAGCCGGCGCGTACGACTGCCGGTCGAGACGCGATAGCTCTCGCGATAGCCGCGACCATCGCCAAAGGTCTCTGAGCGGCGGGTGCGCGCATCACGGTGGGTGCGCACGAATAGGCTCCGCCCAACGGGTTGCACCTGCACATTCTCAGGCGGGAGCGCATTCAGGTCGATGAGCAGAAGGTAGGCATCGTCGGTCTGCACCTGCGTCATCCGCGGCTGACCGGTACCCCAGCGACGCACAGCGCCGAAGTTGCGCATCGGATCAGCACCCGGCAGAGCGGCGAGCGGAGGTCGAGGCTGCCCAGCCGCCGCGCCCTGGGGCGGCTGGGCAGAGGTACCGAACGCAGCCATCATCAAGCCGATGCCAAGCGCGGCAGCCGTTAAGCGCATCGCCGAGCAGGGCTTCGTCAAGCTGCGTAACGCCAAGCAGCGCTTCGTCAAACCATTCGTCAAAGAGCTTTTCATCGGATCAGTCCTCAGTACCTGAGCGGAAGTGATTCGGAACTCGTGCGTCTTCTATAGCCATCGCACCTGATATTCAGACATCTGATTCACACCAACTGAAAGCTAGCGTCATATCTGAGTCTGGCAATCAGGACTAATGGCTATATCAGAGCCTATCAGTGTCCACCTGCGGTTCCCATCTGCTTTCAAGAGGCCTCGCGTCTTAGATGCGGAGGCACCAGCTTGGACAACCGGCATCATCGATCAGCTGATGCCGCAACAGCCATTCGCGAGCCTCATCGGCATCTTGCTCAAACCAAGCCGCCGAACTGCCAAAACGAAAACTGTAGCCCCAGGCATCCATGTCAGCAAACAGGCGCTGTGCCCCCACAGCCGGAAGCTGTTCCGCCATCAGCACCTGGAGGTAGCAAACGGCATCTTCTTCGGCGAAATCACCGCCGGCGTCGGTCTGCAAGGCCGCACGGCGGGCGGCATCCATACAGACGAAGTGCCCGGCCTCATGCAGTGCCGAGTGTACCGGGGTATCCTCGCGCAGATAGATCATCGAACCGATCAGCCCAGCTTCGGGGGCGCCCCAATAAGACCCTGGGATGGTTTCCCCAGCCCGGACTCGGATCGGTTGCAACGGCTTGAACCGACGCAGCAGCGCATCGATCTCTTGCTGATGATCAAGGTAACGAAGCATCGGGTCTTCTGTCTTCATCGTCATATCGTTTTCTATAGGCCGACCGATGCGGCCAACCGATAAGGCTGACCGACCGCCCCGCCATCGGCCTGGCCATGCAGGGTTCTTCGTTCTATAAGCATGCTCAACCCTGGTCTTGTTTTAATCTTGGATTGCTCTCCATTGCGATGGCCTGCTGGCCATGGCATTCCTGCAGCGCCCCTTCGGAGGACCAAAAGATGGCACGCTATGCCCCAGACAGTTTTTCCAGTCCATCAGTTTCGCAGTCCACACCGCTTGAAGCCAGTGCACCGCCCCACGCCAATGAAGCCCTAACGGGCGATGCCCTGGCTGGCTCGATCGCACCTCTCGCCGCTCGCGCCGCTGTGCTGCTCAGCGTCTTCAGCGGTTTGGCTGTTGGCGCACTCCTGATGCTCGCACTCGCAGGGCCGGCACCCGAACGCCTGCAGCAAGATGCCGAGCTGGCCGCACTGGTGCGTACCATGGTACTGGTGAAAGGCATCATCTTGCTCGCCGCGCTGAGCTTGGTGACTTGGCGCCTGAGCCGACCCGTCGCGCGGCCGCAGCTCGCCGGCTACATGAGCAGCCTCGGCCTCTCCGCCGCAGCGGTCGCCTGGATGTGGAGCCTGAATGCGATCCCTGTCGCCGCCCTGCTCTTCTACGGGGGATTGATCGGCTGTTTCTACACCGCCTCACGCGACCCTCTGCTTCTCAGACTTGAGCCGGCCTCGAAGCGTAGGCCCAGACAGCCCGCTTAGCACGCCTTTTGTTGCGGTCTTTTTTTGTGCACCTTTTTCTGAACCAGGAGGCTGTCGTTGCTCACCGCCTTGCCACCAGCTGTACTGAACGTGCTAGCTTAGGAAGCTTTGCACGCAGCCCTCACCGTATGTCCGCACTCAGCGTCCAGCAGCTCAGTAAGACCTATGCCAACGGCCTCCAGGCCCTGAAGGACGTCGACCTGACCGTCGAAACAGGGGATTTTTTTGCCCTGCTTGGCCCCAATGGCGCCGGCAAATCGACGCTGATCGGCATCGTCACCTCGCTGGTGCGCAAGAGCAGCGGCCGCGTCGAGGTCTTCGGTCATGATCTCGACCGCGAGCCCGAGGCGGTGCGGGCCAACATCGGCGTCGTCCCGCAAGAATTTAATTTCAACCTCTTTCTACCGGTGATCGAGGTCGTATTGAATCAGGCGGGCTATTTTGGTGTGCCGCGCAAGGAGGCCCGCAGCCGCGCCGAGATGCTGCTGCGCAAGCTCGATCTCTGGGACCGCCGCGAGACCGAGATGCGCCGACTCTCCGGCGGCATGAAACGGCGCGCGATGATCGCCAGGGCCCTGGTCCACCGCCCGCGACTGGTGATCCTCGATGAGCCCACCGCCGGGGTCGATATCGAGATTCGACGCACCATGTGGGGCTTCATGCGCGAGATCAACGCCGAGGGCACCAGCATCATCCTCACCACCCATTACCTAGAAGAGGCCGAGAGTCTCTGCCGCAACATCGCCATCATCGACCATGGACGCATTCAATCCCGCACCGATATCGCCACCCTGCTCGGTGAGCTCGACACGGAGACCTTTGTGCTCAACCTGAAGGGACGGGTGCGCGAGCTCCCGCAGCTCGGCGGCTTCGTGCTCGAGCACATCGACGAGAGCACGCTCGAGGTGCAAATCAGCCGCGAGCACACCATCAATGGCCTGTTCGAGGCACTGTCGCGCAACGGCATCGAGGTCTTGAGCCTGCGCAACAAACAAAACCGGCTCGAAAAGCTGTTCCTTGATCGGGTCGAAGCCAGCCGCGGGGCGACAGCATGAGCCCAATCACCGGTCGCAATGAGCCGATCACCGGCGGCAAAGGGCCGATCATCGATCACAACCGCTGGCGTCGCTACCAGATCACCTTCGCCACCCTGTTCAGTAAGGAAGTGGTCCGCTTTTCGCGCATCTGGGTGCAGACCATCCTGCCTTCGGCGATCACCACCACGCTCTACTTCGTCATCTTCGGCCGTCTGATCGGCGATCGCATCGGCCCGATGGAGGGCATCCCCTATATCGACTTCATCGTGCCCGGACTGGTGCTGATGGCGGTGATCACCAATGCCTACAGCAATGTGGTCTCCTCGTTCTACAGCAGCAAGTTCTCACGCTATATCGAAGAGTTACTGGTCTCGCCGGCGCCGAACTGGGTCATCCTTGCTGGCTATGTGGCCGGCGGCGTGGCGCGCGGCCTCACGGTCGGTATCCTGGTCATGATCGTCGCGGCGCTCTTTACTAGCTTCAGCATCCACAATGTCGCCGTGACCCTGTTGATCCTGCTGCTCACAGCCATCCTGTTTGCGCTCGGCGGTTTCATCAACGCGGTCTTCGCCAACAGCTTCGACGACATCTCGATCGTGCCGACCTTCGTGCTGGCGCCACTGACCTATCTAGGCGGCGTCTTCTATTCGATCGACCTGCTGCCGCAGCCTTGGCAAACCCTGTCGCTGGTAAATCCGATCCTGTACATGATCAACGCCTTTCGCTATGGCCTACTCGGGGTCAGCGATATTCCGATTGGCTATGCCTTCTTGATCATCGCCACCTTTATCGCGGTACTCGGCTATTACAGCCTGAGCCTGTTGCGTCGCGGCATCGGCATCAAGCAGTGACGTACGGCGGGCACAGGCAGCCGCCTGGGCTAGCCGAGCCGCGCAGGCTCTGCGCGAGAGCAGCACAGACAGCCACGCGAAGCGCCGCTTCTGGCTCGACACGCACAACAGCATGAGACTCAGCGCCGGCAACGGCACGGGAACGGCCTGGTCGCGCTTGTGACCAAACGCCTGCAATGGGATGATTAACGGTCGAATTTAGCCGCCGGAACGCTCTGATCCAGGAAACACGCTTAGTGGCCAAAGCCAAGATTACCGCCCCCTCGCCCAAGCGCGGCCGGCCGCGCCGTCGCCGCGGGCTCGGCCTCTGGGCCTTCTTCTTCAGCTCCCTCCTGCTCCTGCTCATCGGCGTGGCGCTGGCGTTGGGCCTCTACGGCGTCCAGCTCGACAAGGTTGTGCGCGAGAAATTCGAGGGCAAGCGTTGGGCACTGCCCGCTCGGGTCTATGCCCGCCCCTTGGAGCTCTATGTCGGTCGCCCCATCGCGCAAGAGGCACTCGTTGGCGAGCTTGAGCGGCTCAAGTACCGCCGCAGCAGTAGGCTCGAGCGCGCCGGCAGCTTCGATGTCAGTGGCGATCATGTGCGGATTCGCACCCGGCCATTCCAGTTTTGGGATGGCGCCGAAGTGGAGCAGCGGGTCGATGTGCATATCGTCGATGGTCTAGTCATCGAGATGCGCTCGGGAAACAACGATCGCGACCTTGCCTTGGTGCGGCTCGATCCCGCGCTGATCGCGAGCATCTACCCGACCCATAACGAGGATCGCGTACTCCTGCGGCGCCAGCAGTTGCCGCCGCTCCTCGTCAAAACCCTGCTCGCGGTCGAGGACCGCAGCTTCTTCAAGCATCCGGGAATCGACCCCAAGGGCATCGCCCGCGCTGCCTACGAGAACCTGATGGCGGGCCGCACCGTGCAGGGCGCCAGCACCTTGACCCAACAGCTGGTGAAGAACTTTTACCTGACCCAGGAGCGAACCCTCGAGCGCAAGCTCAAGGAGGCCTATATGGCGGTGCTGCTGGACCAGCGCTATTCGAAGGACGAAATCCTCACCGCCTACGCCAACGAGGTCTACCTCGGCCAGGATGGCAGCCGTGGCATCCATGGCTTCGGGCTTGCCAGCCGGTTCTACTTCGACCGCGATATCGATGAGCTAAACCCGTCGCAGATCGCGCTGCTGGTCGGCATCCTTAAAGGGCCGGGCGAGTTCAACCCGCGTCGCAATCCAGAGCGGGCAACCGAGCGTCGCAACCTGGTCCTGGATGTCATGGCCTATCATCAGGTCATCAGCACTGACGAGGTCGAGGCGGCGAAGCAGGCACCGCTCGGTATCAAAGACGGCGGCGCTAAACCCGCCGGCGAGTACCCAGCCTTCATCCAGCTGGTGCGCCGTCAGCTTCAGCGTGATTATCGTGAAGCAGACCTGCGCTCCGAGGGGCTCAGCATCTTCACCACCCTGGACCCTCTGATCCAGAGCCAGACCGAGGCGGCGATCCGCGAGCGCATGCCCAAACTAGATCAACAGCGGCGACTGCCGACCGGCACCCTCGAAACCGCCGCCGTCGTCACCTCGGTTGCACAAGGCGAGGTGTTGGCGATCGTCGGCGGACGCAATACTGACTATGCTGGCTTTAATCGCGCGCTGGATGCCGTTCGCTCCATCGGCTCGGCGATCAAGCCGGTGATCTACCTTGCCGCCTTGGCACAGCCCGAACGCTTCTCGCTAGTCAGCCCGATTGCCGACAAGCCGATCAGCCTGCGCATCGGCGGCAAGCTCTGGAGTCCGAAGAACTACGATCATCGTGTACATGGCACGGTGCCCCTGTATCAGGCGTTGGCCAAGTCCTACAACCTAGCGACCGTGAATCTCGGACTGCAGGTCGGTGTCGGTGAGGTCGCGGCGATGCTCAGAAAGCTTGGCGCGGTCCGTCCGGTCAGCCAGGTGCCGGCCATGCTGCTCGGCTCCGCCTCCCTGCCGCCGATCGAGCTCACACAGGTCTATCAAACCATTGCTGCCGGTGGCTTTCGCGCCCCATTGCGTGCCATCCGCGAGGTGCTCGATGCCTCCGGCCAGCCGCTCAACCGCTACCCACTAGCAGTCGAGCCCGTGGTCAGCAGCGATGCCGCCTATCTGACCCAATGGGCGATGCGCCAGGTGGTCGAGCAAGGCACCGCAACCTGGCTCAAGCAGCGCTTACCGGACTGGCTCAAGGTTGCCGGCAAGACTGGCACCACGAACGACATGCGTGACAGCTGGTTCGCCGGTTTCAGCGGCGATCGGGTGCTCGTGGTCTGGGTCGGTCGCGACGATAATCAGCCGATGGGCCTGAGCGGCTCCAGCGGCGCTTTGCGCCTTTGGGGTGACATCATGGCTGAGATCAGCAGCGAGCCACTGAGCGATGCCGCCCCGGATACGATCGAGATCGCCAGCGCCTGCGGAAGCAGTGACATCCCCTTCAGCCGCGGCTATGCCAGCGGCGGCGCGGCCTGTGGTGGTAGCGGCGGCAACAATCGCTCCACGCCCAAGCGCGAAGACGCTGAAGCGCCCAAGCTCGCTCAGGGTGAGCCTGCGGACAAGCCCGAGCCCATACCGCCGCCGCGCCGCGAACGCGCGGAGGCGCGACAGAACAATCCTTTCATGAGCGATTTTTACGGCAACTGACCATGTTTAAGCACCTCGCCTTGCTGATGCTCTTACCGCCTCTGCTTACGGCCTGCGCATCGATGGAACGCAGTGGGCCGCCAGCGCCCATTGTCGACCGGCAAGAGGCACCTCAGGCGCCCGCTGAGCCGCAGCCCCCAGCCGCAGTCGAGTCCAAACCGCAAGCGCCACCAGCACCCGCACCGACCCGGGTCTATGCCTACCAGCCCCCGGAAACCATCAGCGATCCACCCGCTGAGCCCGCGCCGACGAGCAGCCCGTCGACCCCGCCTTCTGCGCCATCGACGACCGCCTCACCGGCGCAGGCGCCAGGACCGCAAGTTGCTGCACCAGCACCCAAGGCACCACAGACACCCGCCCAAGCACCGAGGAGCAGAGAACGCGCGCCAGAAACCCCGCCTGTCGCCAGCCAACAAACAGAGATGAGCCCACCGGCTTCAACGCCATCGCAGACGACGCAGTCCGAAGCCGTCACGCCGCCGCCAAGCGAGCCTGTGCGAACAGCCGAGCCTGAGCCCGAGCCCACCTCAGCCCCACCAGCACCCGAGGTCGCGAGCGCGGCACAGCCCGCAGGCCTGACGCCCAGCAACATGCCGCCAGCGGTAGCATCGCTGGCACAGCGCGCCGAGCAGCAGCGCCAAGCGGGCGATGCCGGCGGCGCCGCCGCCACCCTAGAGCGCGCATTGCGTATCCAACCGCAAGAGGCCTATCTGTGGAACCGGCTCGCCCGAATTCGGCTGGAACAGGGGATGAGCGATTCCGCGGCTAAACTGGCGACACGCTCCAACGCGCTCACCGGCGATGCACCAGCGCTCAAGACCAACAATTGGGAGATCATCGCCACTGCCCGTCGCCAGTCTGGCGATATTGAGGGCGCCGTCGAGGCGGAACGCAGAGCCGCGGGCGGCTGATACGGGGCCGCCGCCCTACCACCAGATGCCAGCATCGATGGATCAGCGCCGGTCGGACCGCGCGGGACCGGTTCAGCAGGCCGTCCAGCTAGCTCTGGCGGTGGATGGGCCGCTCGCCGAGCGGCTACAGCACTTTCATCCGCGCCCGCAACAGCAGGCGATGGCGCAATCTGTTGCCGAGATCCTAGAGCGCGGCGGCGCCCTGATCTGCGAGGCTGGCACCGGCACCGGCAAAACCTTCGCCTACCTGGTACCGGCCCTGTTGAGCGGACGCAAAGCGGTTATCTCCACCGGTACCCGCAACCTGCAGGATCAGCTGTTTCAGCGTGATATCCCCTTGATCCGCGCCGCGCTCGGTGCGCCCATCCAGGTCGCGCTGCTTAAGGGACGCGGCAACTACCTCTGTCGCTATCGACTGGCGCTCGCGATCGAGGAGCCGACGCGATACCGCAGCGAGGTCAGAGCGCATCTGCAGCAGGTGCGCGACTGGAGCCGCCACAGCCAGCAAGGCGACATCGCCGAGCTGCCGATCCCAGAGAACGACCCGGTCTGGCCCGCGGTCACCTCAACCGCCGACAACTGCCTGGGCCAAAACTGCCCGGTCTTTAATGACTGTCATCTGCTCGAAGCCCGCCGCCGCGCCCAGGCGGCGGAGCTAGTCGTGGTCAATCATCACCTGCTCTGCGCCGATCTCGCGCTGCGCGACGAAGGCTTCGGCGAGGTCTTGCCCGCTGCGGATGCCTTCATCATCGATGAGGCGCACCAACTGCCCGAGGTCGCCGCCCACTTCTTTGGCGTCTCGATCAGCGCACGCCAGCTCGTGGAGCTGGCACGCGATGTCGCGGCGAGCGACCGCCGCGATGCCGGTGACGTGCCGGACCTGCCGCTCGCTTGCGACGCGCTGCAGCAAGCCGTCGCCGAGCTGCGCGCCAGCCTAAGTCAAGACCTCGGCTATGAAGATCGCCGCGGCCCCTGGCAGCAGATTGCCGAGGCGCAGGGCGTCCAAGTTGCGCTCGAAAGGCTGGCCAAGGCCCTAGAAACACTCACCGCCACCCTGGAGCCGATTGCCGAACGCTCGCGTGGACTCGAGCAGGCGGCCGCGCGGGTGATGGCGATGCGTGCTCGGCTGGATAACCTGCTGGCCGATGAGCTGTCACCTGAACAGCGGCATGAGCCCAGGCTCAAGCAGGGACAGGCGAAGGCTGCAGGCCGCGTCGAGCGCGAACATCAGCTTGAGCCGCCTGAATCAGGGCGCCGCCAGAACGGCAGCGCGTTCGGCGGCGAGCCCAACCGCGTGCGCTGGTTCGATCTTCAGGGGCGGAATTTTCGTTTCCACCAGACCCCGCTCGATGTCTCAGCGGTGTTCCGCCAGCAACGCCATCAGCACCCTGCGGCTTGGATCTTGACCTCGGCAACGCTCTCGGTCGGGCGCTCATTTGCACATTTCGCCAGTCGCGTCGGCTGTGAGGACGCCGAGACCGCACAATGGGACAGCCCCTTCGACTATCCGCAGCAGGCCCTGCTCTATTGCCCAGATGGCATGCCTGAGCCATCCCATCCCGGTTACAACGCACGGGTGATCGAGGTCGCGCGCGCCGTGCTCAGCTACAGTCAAGGCCGTGCCTTCCTGCTCTTCACCAGCCATCGCGCGCTGTGCGAGGCCGCTAGCCAACTTCAATCGCGTCTCGACTATCCGCTGCTCGTCCAGGGTAGCGCGCCGCGCGCCGAGCTGATCGAGCGCTTTCGTGAGCTTGGCAACGCCGTGCTGCTCGGCACCTCCAGCTTCTGGGAGGGCGTTGATGTACGCGGCGAAGCACTCTCCTGCGTGATCATCGATAAGCTGCCATTCAGCTCGCCGGCTGACCCCATCTTGCAGGCTCGAGCTGATGCGCTGAGGCGCCAAGGCGGCAATCCGTTTCGGGACTTTCAACTCCCGCAAGCGGTGATCGCGCTGAAACAGGGCGCTGGCCGGCTGATTCGCGATCCCCAGGATCGCGGCCTGCTCGTGGTCTGCGATCCACGTCTGCACAGCCGCAGCTACGGGCGGATCTTCCTCAACAGTCTGCCACCAATGCGCCGCACCAAAGCCCTCGACGACCTCGAGGCCTTCTTCGCAAGCCCTGCATCCTAAGAGACGGCCTTCCCTGGACAGTCTCTAGGCGGCGGGATGTCAGCTTTCTCAGCTCATGCCTGCACCAGCGCCAACATCTGCTCATAACTGAGCTTGCCGCCATCGTCAGCACCGCTCAGCAGTCCATCGGCCAGATCGCGCTTGCTTGCGTGCAGCTTCAGGATGCGCTCCTCGATGGTGTCCTTGGCGACCAGCCGATAGACGGTCACCGGCCGCTCCTGGCCGATGCGGTGTGCGCGATCCGATGCCTGGTCCTCAACCGCTGGGTTCCACCAGGGGTCCATGTGGATCACATAGTCGGCTGCGGTCAGATTCAAGCCAGCACCACCGGCCCGGAGGCTGATCAGGAAGAGATCGCCCTCCCCGGCCTGAAAGGCATCCACCGCTGCACGACGCTGCGGCTCCGGGGTCGAGCCGTCTAAATACTGATAGCGAATCTGGCGCCGATCCAGATGTTCGCGAATCAGGCTCAGATGGTCGACGAACTGGCTGAAGACCAGCGCCTTATGGCGGTTATCCAACAGCTCGTCGACGATCTCGGCAAAGGCCTCAAGCTTAGCGCTGGGCAGCTCGGTATCCGGTAACGCCAGGCGCGGATGGCAACAGACACGGCGCAGGCGCATGATCTCGGCGAGCAGCAGCAGCCGCTTGTGGCCCGGGGCGGCCTTGCTGCCCTCGCTATCCAGGCGTTCCATGGCCTCTCGGCGCAAGGCCTCGTAGAGGGCCATCTCGCCGGCGCTGAGCTCGAGCTGCAGGTTGATCTCGGTGCGCGGTGGCAGCTCAGCAAGCACATCCGTCTTTAGCCGGCGCAGGATGAACGGCTTCAGCAACTGTCGAAGGCGCTGCCGCGCGCCCTGATCCTTATCCTGCTCAATCGGTATCGCAAAGCGCTGGTTGAAGCGCTGCAACGAGCCCAGTAGCCCAGGATTGATGAAGCGGAACAGGTTCCACAGCTCACCGAGATGGTTCTCGATCGGGGTACCCGTGGTGATCATGCGAAAATCGCCCTTGAGCGCCATGATGGCCTGCGAGCGTTTGGTCATCGCGTTCTTGAACGCCTGGGCCTCGTCGGCAACGATGGTCTGCCAGTCGACCTGGCTCAGGCGCTCGCGCTCAGTCTGCAGTAGCCCGTAGCTGCAGACGATGAGATCAAAAGGACCAGCGGCATCAAGCATCGCAGCGCGATCGCCGTCGCCGAAACGCAGCGGGCGCAGGGTCGGCGCAAAGCGCTCTGCCTCGTCGAGCCAGTTACCGCAGACCGAGGTTGGTGCCAGCACCAGGGTGGGACCTTGCGGCGCCCGGGTCAGGATCAGGGCCAACGCCTGAATGGTCTTGCCGAGCCCCATATCATCGGCGAGACAGGCCCCTGCCCCCCAATGCGCCAGCCGCGCCAGCCAGCGGAAACCTTCCAGCTGATAGTCGCGCAGCTCGGCCTGCAAGGTCGATGGCAGTTCGGGCTCGAAGGCCTCGATCTGCGCCAACCGATCGAGCAGTGCAAGCCATTCTTGGCTGGCCTCGACCTGCATGCCATCGATCAGCTCGTGCACCGCCGGTGCCGCCAGCGGATGGAAGCGACCATCGTCAACCAGGCTCGCGAGGCCCTGCAGGCGCCGGCGCAAGGCGCTGCTCAGCACCAGGAAATCGCCCTCGCCGAGGCGCACATAGCGACCCTGCGCAGAGGCGACACGTTCAACCAGCTCGCGCATGGCCAGCACCCGCCCGTCGTCGAGCTGCAGTTCGCCGGCAACATCGAACCAGTCTTTCTTCTGCCGCACCTTCACCTGCAGACGGCTCAGGCCGATCTCTTTGCTCAGGGCGACCCGCCGTCCCCGGGGCCAATCCAACTGCACTTGGTCGCCCAGCGCATGCAGCTGCTCCAGCGCCGCTAGGGCCTCGGCTGGATCGGGCAGATTCCAGATCCAGTCCTGCTCGTCGCCCCAGTCTTCACCGGCCTCGGGCTCTAGCCCCAACCTTGCGCCGAGACCTGCATCGATCGCTGAATCCAGCGCTAAACTCAATGCGGGGCAAGCCGCAATGACGGCCTGAGCGGCCTCTCTCTCCGCCTGCAGGTTGCGGCGACAGCGCAGCGGCTGCCCCTCGTGCTCGGTAAACAGACTCGCACGGCCAAGGCCAGGACGTAGCTGTGGTCCAAACTCACCAAAGGGATGGATGAACAGATCGATCCTGAGGCCTTCATCGCAGGGCGTCAGATGCAGGTGGGGGCGGACATCGGCCTGGATCGCTTCGGCCTGGCTGTCACCGCCGCCGATATCGGAGTGCACAGTGAGCATCGGCGCCACCGCAGTCAAGCTGTCCACCAACGCCTTCTCGCCCGTGCTCGGGATCACCAGCCCCTCAGGCCCCAGAATGCGCGCGATCTCAAGATGGCCGGCATCGAACAGGATTACGCGGACGCGCTGCGGGGTTTCCTGCACCGGCAACAGGGGGCGCCCTTGCGAGGGGTAAGGCTCAAGGCTGACGAGGATGTCCTGGTCGCGACGCATCACGCTCAGCGCCGGCGCGCCACGGACCAGCTCGATGGGAGCCTCCGGCGCATTCGGACGAAACACCAGGGGATGGCCAATCGCCGCTAACAGCGCCTGATCAAGATCCATCTGGTAGCTGCTGCGTCCATAGCCACCGTACCAACCGGCCTGCTGGTCCTGCTTGATCGCGTCGCAAATGGCACGATCCTGCTGTGTCAGATAAGGAAAGCGCTCCGGCTCCTCGGCCAGGCGTTGGAGCGAAACCGCACGTCCTTGGGTCCAGCCGCCGCGCTTGGTGCGCCTCTGCTCACGCGGCTCGAGCAGTGCGATTGCGCTGTCGTACAAGGTCAATAGCCAAGCCATACGACGGTCGGCATCCTGCCGCTGGCCGACCCGGTCAGTCCCCGTCTCACGTTGCTCACCCAGGCCCTTGAGCGCCTCGAGCGCGATCTCCCAGGTCGGCTTGGGTGCAAGGAGATCGGTCAGCAGCCGCTGTCCGGACGGCGGCTCGGCCAGCGCTGGCAGCGCATCTTCGACACCAAATCGCTGGAGCAAGGCCACTGCCTCACGGGCATACCAGTCGAGACCCGCGCGGGCCGCTTCTGCGGCATTGTGGCGAAGCGCTACCAGGCTTTCGCCCACGGGCCGCTTGCCAAGCCAGTAGAGACAGAGCGCTTGGAACAGCCCCGGGAAAGGCCCACGCGGCGCCATACTCTGCAAGAGCCAAGCGCTCTCGGCGACATTGGCCTCGCCGGCAAGCACTGCCGCCAAGTCGTCGAGCAGACGAAAAACAGGCTCGAGCAGGTCGGTAACACTGGCCTTTAGACAGATGGCCACCTGATGGCGAACCTGCTCCAGATCCGCTGGCGCGCCACGCTGCAACAACGCCAGCAAGTATAGGATGCCAGGGATACCAGGAACGTAGAGATTGCGCTTCCGGGTGCGGCGGCGCTCCAACTGCAGCGCGGCCTCGAAGTCTTCGATGGCCGCCGGATAGGCTCCCTGCAACATCGAGCGCCAGCCAGCCAGCATCAGAGCCTGCGGTTGCTCACGCCCCGTCAGCAGTTCTGCAACAGGGCTCAACTGCCCTCGCAGCAGGCGTTGTTCGGCGAGCGCATCAGCGGCATCGGGGTAATCCGGCACCAGGGGCGCAAGCAAACGCTCCATCAGCTGGTAAGAACTTGGCTTGGCATTGAGATCCAGCGCTGCTTCACGCAGCATCGGCGCCAGCGCCAGCACCTTCAGCCGCGCCGGCAAGGTCTCCAGCCAGGCGGGATCAGCCGAGCGGGTACAGATGATTGCCAAGGTCTCCACCTGTCGGTAGCGAACCTGGGCGAGGGGCTCACCGACGCGCAACAAGAGCAACCGCAGCACGTCATCCTCGCGTCCGCGATAGACCGCGAGGCGGAACAACCGGAAGCGTCGCTCCTCGCTCGGCCGATCCCAAGCGTTACGCATCGCGGTTGGCACCAGCTTCTCGGCGGCCGCAACAAGCAGATCGAAGCTGCCATCGGCGAGCGTCTCGCGGGTTAATGGCTCCAGCAGGTCGGGATGGCAGGTCAAATTGTTGCGCTTCTGCTCGATCAGCCCGCCGGCGAGCAAACGCTCACGCCAAACCTTGCCAAGCCGCTCTTTAAGCGGGGCACCACGGCGGTCCTTCCAACCCAGCGCATCGAGCAAGAGCCCCAGGCTGGTCTGGCTGATCGGCTCGCAGACCACCGAGAGCGCGCGCAGGATGCGGCGATCATCGGCAGCCAGGGACTGATAGGCAGCGCGCCGGTCGGTCATGGTCGAGACCCAAGCGTGCAGCCAGTAAGCCGAGTCGCGACTGTCAGGCAGCCAATCGGTGGAACCGGGATGCGGATGGCGGGCATAGGTCTTGGCTCTGGCACTGGGCGGCTCTTGCTTCGGGCAAAAGCCTCCATGGTACAGTTTCCGCACCCCTCGTCTACAGAACCCTGGCCGCCATCTTGAAGATTCTTGCCTTCGATACCTCAGGCGACTGCTGCTCCGCCGCCTTGCTGATCGGTGATCGGCTTGAGCAGTGTCGCGAGCAAGCCCCTCGTCGCCATGCAGACCTCATCCTCGGCATGTTGGACGCGCTCCTGCGGGGCGCAAGCCTGACGCCGAAGCAGCTGGATGCGATCGCCTACGGTCGTGGTCCGGGCTCATTCACGGGGGTGCGCATCGCCGCTGCAGTTGCGCAAGGCTTGGCCTTTGGTGCCGAGCGGCCGGTGATCAGCGTCTCCACCCTTGCCGCTGTGGCGCGAGCCGCGTTTCGGGAAAGCGGCCAACGCCAAATCGCCTGTGCATTAGACGCCCGTATGGGCGAGGTCTATTGGGGATGCTACCGGATTGGTGAGCATAAGGATGCGACGCCGATCGATGAAGAAACCGTCATCGCGCCAGACCTCACGCCTGCGCTGCCCGGCGCCGGCTGGTGTGGCGCCGGCAGCGGTTGGGCAGCTTACCCGGCATTGATGAGCCGGCACCAATCGGCGCTGCTTGCAGCATCTAGCCATCCACACGAGACAGCGCAGAGACTAGTATTGCCAGGCATCGGCCCCTTGGCCGAAGACATTGCCTGGGAGGCTCTGCGGATGGTCGATCAAGCGCAGCACGCAGACCAGGCAGTCCCAACCTATCTGCGCAACCAAGTGACGCACGTCAGCCATAAGAGAGCCGCCAACGCCTGAATGCAACGCAAGAACACAACAGCTGAACACAACATTTGAGCGACCCTGCCATCACCCAAGGGTTCTCACGGACTGCGCATCCGCGACTGGAAGGCCAGCGCTCAGGACTCCGGGCTGAGCCGATGGCCTGTGCCCATCTTCGGGACATGATGTCGGCAGTGACGGCGCATACAACTGACCACATAGTGGATCAAGGTTGCCTCAACCGCCAAGAACACGATGAGGCCAACCGCGATGCGCAGCTGCGGATCAGGTTGTGAGAGGCCCACGGTCAACCAGGTCACAAACCCGGTGACACCCGCGATGACCGTCATGAGCACGAATGGCCATAGGGACGAAAAACAGGTCTTGCACAGTTTCATTGAGAACCATCCTCCGGGCGCACAAACGCAACCTATATTTCAGTTTTTGGGCGAATACTTTACTAGCATAGCTGAAGTCTCGGTCGAGGACGACAATCCCGTCACAGTCTCAGCAAATCGCCGACTCAATCCGTCAGTGTTCATCATATAGACTGAACAAACCCAATTAAAGTGCCCCATTGAACCAAAAATTAACCAGACAAAATCTGTTCAACCTTGCCGCTCGCTGTCTCGCGGAGCCCAGCCCGTCCGTCAAGGTCGCGCTCACCCGCCTGACCGCAGCGCTCTGGACAGACGGACAGCTCGACTCCGTGCCACCCGCTCAGTGGCAACCCCTGCAGACACCAGGCCGACCAGACCAGCCACACCTAGTCTCAGCGCGCGAGCTACCAAAACGCAAGATCACCGATCCGGCAGGGCTCGCCTCGCTGATCCACGCCGTCGCCCATATCGAGTTCAACGCCATCAATCTCGCCTGGGACGCGGTGCAACGCTTCCCGCACATGCCCGAAGCCTTCCACGCCGACTGGCTGCAGGTCGCCTCAGAAGAGGCTGAGCACTTTGTCTTGATGCAAGAACGTCTGCAACTGCTCGGCCATGAATACGGGGACCTACCGGCCCACGATGGCCTCTGGGACATGGCGCGGCGCACCGCTGCCGACGTGCTCGAACGCATGGCGCTGGTGCCGCGGGTACTGGAAGCACGTGGTCTGGATGTGACACCGGGGATGATTGAGCGGCTCCGCCGCATTGGGGATCATGACAGCGCGGATCGGCTCGCGCTCATCCTGCGCGATGAGATCGGCCATGTCGCCATTGGCAGCCGCTGGTTTCACCAGCTCTGCAAGGAGCGCGGTCTTGAGCCTCGCTCAACCTCGCTGGCCCTGATCCAGCGCCACCTGCGCGGCGAGGTTCGCTGCCCGCTCAACCGAGCGGATCGACTTAAAGCCGGTTTTGATGAGTCCGAACTGACCGAGTTGGAATCCTTGTGTGCGCGTGGCCTCAAGGCATGATGGACTGGTCGGGGTGAGAGGATTCGAACCTCCGGCCCCTGCCTCCCGAAGGCAGTGCTCTACCAGGCTGAGCTACACCCCGATACTTGAACTTGGATCACAGAGACAGCCGTTGCGGCAGCCTGCGTATCTTCAACCGCTTTTCGGCGCCCTTTAGAAAGTGCGAGCCACCGAGAAGTCTGCTGTTGCGGCCAAGGCATCGCGGCTTGGCGATGCGGGAACCGCGTTCAGCGCTTGCTTAGCCGCTTCTGCGTGCCAGCGAGCAAGCTCAACAGTGTAGTCGATTGCCTTGGTTTCGACAATGGCTGCGACAACGTCGTCGATGTGCTGCCGACCACCTTCTTCGATGGCTTGGCGAAGGCGCTTGCGCTGGGCCTCAGTACCGACCTCCATCGCACGGATCACTGGCAGGGTCGGTTTGCCTTCGTCGAGATCGTCGCCAACCTGTTTTCCGATGGTGCCATCGTCCGACATGTAATCCAGCGCGTCATCGACCAGCTGGAAGGCGATGCCGAGGTGAAGACCATAGCTCGCCATCGCGGCCTCGACCTCTGGAGCGGCCTCGGTCAGCACGGCACCCAGCCGCGTACCGGCCTCGAACAGGGTCGCCGTTTTGCGCTGGATCACCTCCATGTACCGCGACTCGTCGGTATCGGCGTCATTCGCATTCAAGAGCTGCAGCACCTCGCCCTCAGCGATGCGCGCCGTCGCGCCGGCCATCACCTCCATGATCCGAAGGTTGCCCACATCGACCATCATCTCGAACGCCCGGGCGTAGAGGAAGTCGCCGACCAGGACGCTGGCCTCGTTACCCCAGACGGTATTTGCCGTGTCCCGATTTCGGCGCAATTCCGAGCCATCGACCACGTCATCGTGCAACAGCGTCGCGGTATGGATGAACTCAACGATTGCCGCGGCATCGAGATGACGCGAGCCTGAGTAACCACAGGCACGCGCAGCCAGCAGCACGAGCAGCGGGCGCAGCCGCTTGCCTCCACTACTGACGATATAGTGGCCGATCTGGTTGATGAGGACGACATTCGACTGCAGGCGGTCGATGATCAGTTTGTCGACGGCCTTGACGTCATCGGCTACGGGCGACCGAATCTGGGTAAGATCCATGAAGCGGCATCTACGGCTAATAGGGCCGGCGAATGCTAGGTTCGCGCCGGAGGGCTGTCAAGAGCGACGCCACCCCTAGCGCAGAAACACTGGCCTCAGGCAGCTGGATGTTGGCGCCGCTCGGGCCATTTAGATGCTTTGCTGGCTCCCTGTTCATCGACCGATCGACCAAGATGCACACCTAAGGCGCCAGCAAAAACGCCTGTCTTGCCCAGGAATACGCATCCTGATCTTTGACGCAGGGCATTTGAGAAGGCATACTAGGGGGTCTTGTGCGATGAGCCTACGCGTAAGCGGCCCCGAGCAGCCATGACCCCGCTTCGCCCTCGTTGCTCAACCGAAAACCTCTTTAGCTCCGAGGCATCTCGACCCCGATATGTACGCAATCATCGAAACCGGCGGTAAACAGTACCGCGTCGCCGAGGGCGATCTCGTGACCGTCGAGAAGCTCGACGCCAATCAAGGCTCATCCCTCGATCTGCCGCGCGTGCTGATGCTCGCCGACGGCGACTCGGTGCAACTGGGCAAGCCCTACTTGGAGAACGCCAAGGTCACAGCAGAAGTCGCGGCCCATGGCAAGCACGACAAGGTGCATATCCTCAAGTTTAAGCGGCGCAAGCACCACCTGAAGCGGCAGGGCCATCGCCAACTGTTCACCCAGCTCAAGATCACCAGCATCAGCAACGGCTGACCCATCCGCTGGATTGGCAGTCCGACAGAGACCAATACCATGGCACATAAAAAGGCAGGCGGCAGTTCTCGCAACGGTCGCGATTCAGAGTCAAAACGGCTCGGCGTAAAACGCTTCGGCGGACAGAGCGTCTCGGCTGGCAGCATCATCGTGCGGCAGCGCGGCACCCGCTTCCACGGCGGCGTCAATGTGGGTTGCGGCCGCGACCACACCCTCTTTGCACTCAAAGACGGCGTGGTGCGCTTCGAGGTCAAGGGGCCGCGTAACCGTCAGTTCGTCAGCATCGAGCCAGTCGAAGCCAGTGCGTGAAATTCGTTGATGAAGCGGAGATCCGGGTCGAGGCCGGCGATGGTGGCAATGGCTGCGTCAGCTTCCGGCGCGAGCGCTTCATCCCCAAAGGTGGCCCAGATGGCGGTGATGGCGGTGATGGCGGCAGTGTCTTCCTTGTCGGTGATCCCGGGCTGAATACCCTGGTCGATTTCCGTCATGCGCGACGCCATCGAGCCGAGCGTGGTCGCGACGGCATGGGGCAAAACCGAACCGGACGCGGCGGCCAAGACAAGCTGATCCAGGTCCCGCTTGGCACCCGAGTCTTTGATGCCGAGACCGATGCGCTGATCGGCGAGGTTCTCACTGCCGACCAGCGACTGCTGGTTGCGCAGGGCGGGTTCCACGGCATCGGCAACGCTCGCTATAAATCGAGCACGAACCGCGCGCCTCGCCAGTCAAAACCTGGCACAGCAGGTGAGCGTCGCGTCCTCAAGCTGGAGCTCATCCTACTCGCCGACGTTGGACTCTTGGGACTCCCCAATGCCGGCAAGTCGAGCCTCATTCGCAAGCTCTCCAGCGCGCGGCCACGCGTTGCCGACTACCCATTCACGACCCTCTATCCCAACCTCGGCGTCGTCAGCCTGGGTCCACGACAGAGCTTTGTGATCGCCGACATCCCCGGCCTGATCGCCGGAGCGGCGGAAGGGGCCGGTCTCGGCACTCGATTCCTCAAGCATCTGAGCCGCACTCGGCTCCTGCTGCACCTAGTCGACATCGCGCCCCCCGAAGGCAGCCCCCCCCCTGTCGAACAGGCTGGGATCATCCTCGACGAACTGCATGCCCATGGCGATGATTTGGCCGAGAAAGAGCGTTGGCTGGTGCTCAACAAGACCGACCTGTTGAACCCAGACCAAGCCGCCGAGGTGCAGCGCGACCTGATCAACGCACTCAGCTGGAAGGGACCGCTATTCCTGATCTCAGCCGTCACCGGCGCCGGCACCGATACACTCACCAGCGCCCTGACGCATCGGCTCAATGAACTCCGGCATCCGTTCGAGCCGGCAGCGGACAACCCACTCAGCCCATCCGAGGAGCGCACCGGGGCCGGTACCGACGAGCAACCCAGCTGGCATCCACTCGACTAAGCACCGACCTACCAACGGCTTCCAGATCTCAGCCATGCCCGGCAAGCACTAGGAAGCAGAAAAGCAAAGCCTCTCACCATCACATGTTCAACCGCCAGCGGATTCCGCAGACCCGGCGTTGGGTCGTGAAGATTGGCAGCGCGCTACTCACGCGCGACGGCGCCGGCTTGGACATGGAGGTGCTCGAGCCCTGGGTGGCGCAGCTCAGTGCGCGCCGCCTCGCTGGCCATGATTTGGTCCTGGTCTCATCAGGCGCCGTCGCGCAGGGCATGGTCCGAATGGGCTGGACGCGGCGGCCGCGGGCGCTGCACGAGCTACAGGCGGCGGCGGCCATCGGCCAGATGGGTCTGATCCGCGCCTGGGAAACCTGCTTTGCCCGCCATGGACTGCACACTGCCCAGGTGCTCCTAACCCGCGACGACCTTGCCAATCGCGAGCGCTACCTCAACGCGCGTAGCACCTTGCGCACCCTGCTCGCGCTCGGCGTCGTGCCGGTGATCAATGAGAATGACACCGTTGCCACCGACGAGCTCCGCTTCGGCGACAACGACACCCTTGCCGCGCTCGTTGCCAATCTGATCGAGGCCGAGCTGCTCGTGCTGCTGACTGACCAGGACGGTCTGTTCGACGCTGACCCGCGCAAACAACAAGATGCACGCCTGATCGCCGAGACGCGCATCAACGATAATCGTCTCGATGAGGTCGCTGGTGGCAGCGGCGGCCTTGGCAGTGGCGGCATGGTCACCAAGGTCCGCGCTGCCAGGCTTGCTGCCCGCTCCGGTTGTGCGACCATCATTGCTCCCGGGCGCCGCGCGAAATGCCTCAGCGAGATCGGCCATGGCGAGCCGATCGGAACCCTACTCATCCCGGTGCAAGAGCCGCAGGCAGCGCGCAAGCAATGGCTGGCCGGCCATCTACGCGTCAGCGGGCGCCTGGTGCTCGATGCCGGTGCCGCGCGTGCGCTGTGCGAGCAAGGCCGCAGCCTGCTCGCGGTCGGCGTCAAGGCCGTGCGCGGGCAGTTCAAACGCGGCGAAGTGGTGGCCTGCGTTGACGAACAAGGCCGCGAGATCGCAAGGGGCCTCGTCAACTACGACGTGCAGGACAGCTTACGCATCCAGGGTCAGCCAAGCTCCGCCTTCGCCGACATCCTCGGCTACATCAATGACGAAGAGCTGATCCACCGCGATAACCTGGTATTGATTTAACGCCCGGCGGCAACCGGCACGCTTGCCACCCTAGATCAAATTCCATACCCTTTGTCGGTGGTATTGCCCAGCGATCTGCGCCATCAACCGACTCCAGATGAGGACCCAAACGGATGCAACCCACCATGGATCGCGCACGTTTTAACATGATCGAGCAACAGGTGCGGCCCTGGGATGTACTCGATGAGCGGGTACTGACCGTCATGCGCAAGTTGCCGCGCGAGGCCTTCGTTCCAGACGCTTACCGCGGGCTCGCCTATGCCGATATCGAGATCCCACTCACCGACCAGGCAACCATGCTGGCGCCAAAGGTCGTCGGGCGCATGCTCCAGGCACTGAATGTGCAGCCGCACGAGACCGTCCTCGAGATCGGCACTGGTACCGGCTATGTCACCGCCTGCTTAGCGCACCTTGGCAAGCAGGTCTTCAGCATCGAGATTGACCCCGCCTTGGGCGAGGGTGCCCGCGCACGCCTGGACGCCATGGGCCTCTCAGAGGTCAAAGTACAGACTGCCGATGCCCTCACCGGACGCATCGATGGCGCCCCTTTCGATGTCATCGCTGTCACCGGCTCAGTGCCCACCGCAGAGCCGTTGGCCGCGCTTGAGCAGTTGTTAGGTGATGGCGGACGGCTGTTCATCGTCGTCGGTGAGCCGCCGCTGATGGAGGCGATGCGTCTGACCCGCATCGGCAAGGATGTTCGCCGCGAGAGCCTGTTCGAAACCAGTGTCACCCCGCTTGAAAACGCCCCGCAGCGAGAACGTTTTACGTTCTAGCCTGCATGCATACATCGAGCAAGAGCTCAGCCTATGGACCAAATCACCCCCCGAACCCTCAAGGAGATCCTCGACGGCGATGGCAAGATCGACGATCAAACGCCCGTCCTGCTCGATGTCCGCGAGCCCTGGGAGCAAGCGATCTGCCGCATTCCGGACAGCGAGCTACTACCCATGCGACAGATACCGGCAACGGTTGCTCAACTCGACCAGCAGCGCCCGATCGTCGTCATCTGTCACCACGGCATTCGCTCACAACAGGTCGCTCGCTTCCTTGACCAACAAGGTTTTCAGCGCGTGATCAACCTGCGTGGCGGAATCGCTGCCTGGGCGAGTGACGTCGACCCCGAGATGCCGACTTACTAACAGAGGAAATCGCTATGAGCATCCATCAGGCTCCGATGCCGTTGTGCCAGGCTGCATTCGCACAATTGCTGATCATCGACGCACAAGAACGGCTCGCCGCTGCCATGCCCGAAGCGGTGCTCGAGCGCACGGTCACTAATATCAACCGACTGATCAGCTCAGCCAAGATCCTCGACATCCCGATCATCTCGACTGAGCAAAACCCGCAGGGGCTCGGCCAAACCATCGCCGCGGTGCGCGAGCAGATGCCAGAGACTGCGGCCCCCACCGAGAAGACCTGCTTCTCCTGCTGCACCGCCCCCGGCTTCGAGCGCGCGCTCACCGAGCAACCCAAGCGCAAGCAGGTGGTCTTGGTCGGGATGGAGGCGCACATCTGCATCATCCAGACCGCATCAGGACTCCAGCGCTGGGGCTATCAGGTCTTTGTGGCCGCCGATGCGATCTGCTCGCGACATCCGGAGAAGGCCGAGAACGCCCTCGAGCGCATGCGCCATTCCGGTATCCAGGTCAGCAATAGCGAGTCAGTTGCCTTCGAATGGCTCAGCGACTCCCAGCACGCGCAGTTCCGAGAGGTCTCGCGTCTGTTCAAAGAGCCCCGCAATCTCTAGGCTCAAGCCCCTTGGCGCCCGTGGCGGCGCCTTGGATCACACCGGCGGCTTGGCTAGGCGTTCGGCGTCCAAGAGCGCTAACAGGCGCTGCAGCGCACCGCGATTGCGCTCCACAAAAGCCAATGCCTGCTCACCAATGCGGGCACGCTCAGCGGCATCGCCAAGCCAGGCCGCGAGCAGCGGGGCCAAGTCCTCCGCGTCCTGCAACTGCACGGCGCCCTCTTCGGCCACCAAGCGCCGGGTAATCTCGGCAAAGTTGAAGCAGTAGGGGCCAATCGCCACCGGCACGGCAAGCGCTGCTGCCTCCAGGAGGTTATGGCCGCCGACCGGCACCAGACTCCCACCGATAAAGGCTGCATCAGCGGCCGCCAAGAACAGCGGCAGTTCGCCCATGCTATCGACCAGATAGACTGAGCAGTCAGCGTTACAGGGGTCAGCGTCGCTGCGACGGATCATCGCCAGCCCCTCACGACGCACCAAAGCCGCAACCCGATCAAAGCGCTCTGGATGGCGTGGCACCAGCACCAGCAGCACATCCGCGAAACGCTCCCGCAGCTTTCGCTGTACTGCCAACAACCGTTCCTCCTCGCCCTCATGGGTGCTGGCGGCGACCCAAACCGAGCGGTTGATCCCCCAAGTGCGGCGCAAGACCTCGGCTCGGTCGCGCAGACTTCCCGGCAAGCGAACATCGAACTTGATACTGCCCGTAACCTGCACTCGATCCGCTGCCGCGCCGAGCTGAATGAATCGTTCAGCATCGGGCTGGCTTTGAGCCGCAATACGCACAAAGCGTCCTAAGGTCTGCGCGGTAAAACCGCCGACGCGGGCATACCCGCGAGCCGAGCGCGGCGACATGCGCGCATTGGCCAGGATGACCGGGATCTGGCGCTCGGCGCAGACCGCCAGCATGTTCGGCCAAATCTCAGTCTCGACCACCAGCACCAAGCGCGGCCCTGTCCGATTCAGGAATCGGCGCATGATCCAGGGCAGATCATAGGGGGTGAAGGCGTGCTGAACCCGCTCACCGAACAGCTCCTGCAGTCGACGCGCACCGGTCGGCGTGGTCGTTGTCACGATCAGATCCACAACCGGCTCGCGGCTAAGCAGATCACGAATCAAAGGCTGCATCGCCTGCACCTCACCCACCGATACGGCATGAATCCACAGCTCCACCGGGCGCAAGGCCCGTCGCCAGAGACCAAGGCGCTCTGGCCAGCGCTCGAGATAAGCCGGATTCCGACAGCTGCGCCAGAGCAGACGCAGCAGCACCAACGGGAGCAGCAGAAAAAGCAACAAGGAGTAGAGCAGGCGCATCCTCAACCATCACCGAAGATGCGGGCTGGTGTCGTTCCTACAGCCTGCGCATTGACTGCAGTTCGCCTGCTTTCGACGCCATCAGCAGCGCCCATCGAGACAGTCATCACCCCCATGCCAACGCTGCGAAGTTGGCTCCAGCGGCGCCAGTCCTCCAGTGCCGGCTTTGGCCGATGCTTGCCGAGCTTCCACAGGAAACCGAGCAGATTGTCACCAAAGGAAACTGCTTTTCGAGGCAGCAGCAGGGGATGATCCGCGCGGGTCGCGGCTCCACGCAAACAGGTCATCGCACTGCGGTAACCCGCCTCAGCGGCCAGGCGCACCGTCACCTGATTGAAACTGCCAAAGGGATAGCAGAGATCCTCGACCGGCTGTCCGAGCAGGTCTTCCAGCGCTGCCCGGCTTTGCGTCAATTCGCGTAATTGCTCCGCCGGAGCCAGTTCAGCCAGCTTGCGATGCGAGGCTCCATGCGAGCCCAGGCTAATGCCGGCCTCCTTGAGTGCGTGCAATTGGGCGGCGCTCATCAAGGCCGGCTCGGCCCGGCCCGGTGTTGGCTGGGCCCAGCGCATGCGCTGCCCAACCCAATCACTGATGGCATAGACCACCGCCGGAAACTGATAGCGGGCCAGCACCGGCAACGCGTGCTCGATGAAACCGGCGTAGGCATCATCGAAGGTCAGGAGCACCGCACGCGGTGGTAAGGGTTGCTGACCATAAAGCCCCAGGAGGGCCTGTTCCAGCCCAACGACATGAAAACCACCCTGAGCCAAGACCGCCATCTGGCGTGCAAAACGCCCTGCATCGCAATAGTTGGCGCGATGCGCACGCATGGCCTTAAAACGCCCGACCTGGTGATACATCAGGATCGACAGCTGTCGCACGGGACGATTCTCGCCGCCGGCAATGAACACTGGGCTGTCGCTTTTGCTGGTCAAGGAATCAGACATTGGTCAGGGGTCAGGGGTCAGGGGTCAGGGGTCAGGGGTCAGGGAGATCAGCTATTGGTCACTGTGGTGTAAAGATCAAGATAATGCCGCATGATCACATCCCGTGAAAACGCCTGCTCAACCCGCTGCGCGCCCCGCTCGACCAGTACGCTCGCCAGCGCAGGTGCTTGCAGCAACTGCTGGATGCCCTCGGCCAGCGCCGGCGCATCTTCGCAAGGCACGCACCAGGCATCTTCGCCATGATGAGTGATCTCACGCGCGCCACGAAACGCGGTCGTCACCATTGGTCGGCGCCAGGCCCAGGCCTCGAGAATCACATTGCCCAGGGTCTCGGTCTCGAGTGACGGAAACACCACCAAGTCAGCGAGCTGCAAATAAGGCCCTGGCTCAGGCTGCCAGCCAAGCCAGAGGATGCGCTCGTCGATGCCCAGCGCAGTGGCCTGCTGTTGGAGCCGCTGTCGCAAGGGCCCATCGCCAAGCAGCAACAGACGCCAACGGCGGCCATCGATCTCGGTCGGCAGCCGCGCCAGTGCCTCAAGGAGATAGCCTTGGCCTTTGAAGGTCACGAAGCGGCCCATGCACAGCAACAGATGCTCCTCGCGGCTCAACCCAAGCGTCATCCGCAACTGTTCAATCTCGGCTGCTGGTAGCGGCTGCGGCGGATCGACAAAATTGTAGATCTGATGGACTCGCCGAGCGGGAAGCCCCTGCTGCACCATCCAATCACAGAGCTGTTGCGTGTTGCCAATCCAGGCATCGGCATGCCGATAAGGCGACAACGCATAATAGCCACCGAGCCGCGACAGATGGACGGGTGTGACCACGCCAGATTGACGAGAAAAACGGGTCAGTCGCGTTGCCCGCCCCATATAGGTCTGCACGATCTGCGGCTGCAAGCTCCTGACCAGCTGCCCGATGGCCAAGCGCGAGACAGGATCCCAAACCGTGCGGAACGGTAATCGATGGCAAGGCAGTCTTGCGCCCAGCCCCTGCTCTCGCACGCGCTCCAGCTCGCTGCCGGCACGAAGGCCGATCGCCGCCGGAGCGCGTCGCTCGGCAAGGGCATCGCAGAAGCGTTGGAACCAGCGCTCGGCCCCCCCAAGCCCCTTACTGCCGATCAGTTGTAGGCTCGACGGCCAATGCGACGAAGACTCCAGGCCATCAGCCGGCTCAGGACTCTGGGACAATTCATGTCTCACCCCATGGCTTACTTCAGGGCTTAATTCAGCGTTCACTTGAATCTCAGCGGCAGTCCTGATGCTAGACGTCTTGCGGGGCTTGGCACCCTCGGTACTCATCGCCAGTCCTCCGCGAGCAGCTCCTGGTAGATCTCAAGATTGCCCTCAACCATCGCATCGATGGAAAAGTCTCGGCGCACTCGCTCGGCCCCAGCCTGTCCGAGCCGCGCAGCCCGCCCTGGATCGTTCAGCAATGCGCGAAGCGCCTGCTTCAAGGCCAGCGAATCGCCAGCGGGGAGCAAAATCCCGGTCACCGCATCCTCAACGGCTTCTGGAATTCCGCCAACCCGGCTCGCCACAATCGGCACCCCAGCCGCCGCCGCTTGCAACAACGACACCCCGAGCCCCTCCATCAGCGCCGGATGCACCAGCAGCGTCAGGCAAGGCAATAGTTCAGCCAGATCATCACGAAAGCCGACCAGATGCACGCGCCCGCTGAGCCCTGTCGCATTGATCTGCTGCTTGAGCAGTCCCGCAAGCGGCCCCTGCCCGAAGAAGACGACTTGCAGTCGTGGATGCTCGGCGAGCAAGGCCGGCAGCGCCCGCAGCAAGATCAGGTGCCCTTTACGCGCGATCAACTGCGCAACCACCCCGAGCAACAGCGCATCCTCCGGCAGCCCGAGTCGCTCACGGATCAGTCCTGTCTGGCAGGGCCTCGCAAATCGCGCGGCGGGCACCGCACTGCGCACCAAGCGCAGCTTGGCGGCCGGCAGCCCCTCTGCGAGCAGCACGCGCTCGATGCCCGCGGAGATCGCAATCACCCGATCGTGAAGTCGGTACTTGGTCGCCACCAGCAGCCTGGGCTCGGGGTTGTCGACCCGACGCGTATGCAGCACCGGAACACCAGCCAGGCGTGCGGCGATACCGCCCATCAGGTCGGCACCGATGCGGCTGTGAAGGTGAACCAGGTCCGGCCGCGTCTGACGGATCAGGTGATACAGGCGTCCAATCATCAGCAGATCGAGATCGCCGCCCATCGGCATCTCATGCACCTGAGCGAAGGATGCGGCGCGGGTCGCAAGCTCGCAGCCGCGGCGGCAGGCCAGATGATTGTCGATACCGCGCGCGGCCAGGCCCTCGAGCAGATAGAGCAGTTGTAGGGCACCGCCGTACAGGTGCGCCCCGCCCTCAACATGCAACAGCCTCATGCGGGATTCGCTGGTCGATCGGCCAAGTCGCCGCCGTCAGCGAGGTCGCCCTGGCCGGCCAGGTCAACGGGGCAGTTTATATCATCGAAATCGGCCAGGGTCGCCATCACCTCGCTGACCTCGATATCGCGCATGCAACTAAAAGCCCCGCCGCAGGTTGGTCGACGCCGGCAGGGCGAGCAATCACGCCGATGGTAGAGCACGCGCGCTTTGGTGCTGCCGGTCTCGGTATAAGGACAAGTCGAGCCGAATAGCAACACCGTTGGCCGATCGAAGGCGATACCCATGTGGCTGAGTCCGGTATCGACGCCAACCAGCAAACGCGCGCGCTGGATGAGCGCCGCCGCAGAGAGCAGGCTGGTCGCACCAACAAGGTTGACCAGCGGTCGGCCAGCACCGGTAGCCAGGCGGCCATCCATGCCGTCAGCCTGTTCAGGCCCTGCCCAAGCTCCAACCACTGCTCTACGCCCTGCCCCTTGCCCAACTCCAACTCCATTTCCAGCTCCAGCTCCAGCTCCAGCTCCAGCTCCAGCTCCAGCTCCAGCTCCAACTTTGACTTCGGCTCCGGCTCCGGCTCCGGCTCCGGCTCCGGCTCCGGCTCCGGCTCCGGCTCCGGCTCCGGCGAGGATAACCTGCGCGGCCTGGCGATCGGCGGGGCCGCCGAGCATCAGCGTCGGCAGGCCGAAGTGCGCTTGAATCTGGCCGGCCAGCGCTGTCCAGCGCTCATCGAGCCAGTGCTTTTGCGGACGCGTCGTGAACGGACAGATGATGGCGTAACCGGCGCCCAGACCATGCGCGGCGATCAGCATCTCGGCCTCAGCCTCAGCCGCGCTGCCCGGATAGACCCGCAGCCGAAAGTCATCGATCGGCCAGCCCAGACGGGATGCCAGATGGCGATACTCAGAGCTGATCCAAGCATTATCCAGCCCGCGTCCGACTCGACGCGTCATCAGCCACTGACCACCCTCGCGCGAGCCCAGCCCAATGCGCGTTGGCGCGCCAGACCAACGCACCGGCAGCGCGCTCTTGAGCAGACCCTGGAGATCGATCGCCAGATCGAAGCGCTCCGCCCGCAGCGCCTTGATGGCCGAGACGACCTCCTTCAGCAAACTCAGCAGTTGCCGTTGGCGCCAGAGCCGACGCCAACGCGGAAGAGGCCATTCGATGACCTGATCGAGATCTGGGTGATGCGCCAACAGCGAGGCACACTCCGGCTGCACCAGCCAGGCCATCTGCGCCGCCGGATAGGCGCGTCGCAGACTGGCGATGAGTGGCGAGGCGAAGACGATGTCGCCGATCGCACTCAAGCGTACGAGCAAGATGCGCCGCGGCGAGGCCTGCCGGCTTGAACTGCTAGCCGCCATTAGCCACCGGTGTCTCTCATACCATCATCCCGCATGCTGCCGTCTCTAGAATCGTCATCGCTGATGCCATTGCCCCTTGCAGGCTCAACCTCTAACGCTAACCCGTCATGCCCTCGCGCCGGTAAAGCGCCATGCTCAACGCAGCGCCGGCGAGCAACGCCCAGTAGCCGCGGAAATCCTGATGCACGAGGCGGAAGTTGAACAGGCTCCAGAGCAGTTGAGGCACTTTCCCAGTGTTCTGCCAGCGGCCCGCATCCGGAGTCGTTTCGCTTGGACGATGGCGAGTTTTGCTGTAATTTCGAGAGTGCCTATGTTTTTGCCAGACGAGACGCTCGATGACGCGCGACTTCGACAGCGTTGTACCACAGCCATCCCTGGTCACGCGGCTTGACGGCACTCAAGCGCTGCTAATCGGTGCATGAGGCAAACTGTAAGGGGTGCCTGTGAAGATCTACGCTGATACCTCGGTCTTTGGCGGTCTGTTCGATCCCGAATTTTCTAGCGCTAGCCAAGCCTTGTTCGATGAAATCGAATCAGGACGCTTCATTCTGGTCACTTCCGCACTGGTGGAAGCGGAGATCGAGCCCGCACCAATGGCCATTCGCGCGGCCTTTGCGCATTATACGAAGGAGGCCGAGATTGCCGCCATCTCCCGGGAAGCCTTGATGTTGCAGCAGGCGTACCTGAGCGCAGGTGTGGTCACGGCCAAATCAACTGATGACGCCCTGCATGTGGCAACCGCCACGGTGTCTGGCTGCACCCTGATCGTCAGCTGGAATTTCAAGCACATCGTCCACTTCGACAAGATCCCAAAGTACAACGCGGTCAATACGTTGGAGGGCTTCGGCCCAATCGGCATCTTTTCACCTCTGGAAGTGATTTGCTATGACAACGAACTCTGAGCCGGAATGCGTCCTTATCAAGCGACGTGGTGCCGAACATCTGAGCCAACTGATCGGCACGATGACGCTAGAGGAACAATTGGAATTCTGGCGGCAACGGACCGAAAGGCTGCGTAAGCGGCAGGAGCAGCAACGTCAACCCTCCGAAGCCTGTAGCCCAGTCTAGATGCCCGCCACTTCAGCTGGCGCACATGATGCAACCGGATATTGCCATTCTCAGCCCGTGGCGCGCAACGCTGGCCCCGAATAGGATGGCATTACGGCGGTGATCATCGCGCTCTCGGCTGGCCTTTGCGCCGCAGGCACCCGCGTTGAACTGCTGGCCTTTAGACTCGCGAGGCGAAGACGATGTCGCCGATCGCACTCAAGCGTACGAGCAAGATGCGCCGCGGCGAGGCCTGCCGGCTTGAACTGCTAGCCGCCATTAGCCACCGGTGTCTCTCATACCATCATCCCGCATGCTGCCGTCTCTAGAATCGTCATCGCTGATGCCATTGCCCCTTGCAGGCTCAACCTCTAACGCTAACCCGTCATGCCCTCGCGCCGGTAAAGCGCCATGCTCAACGCAGCGCCGGCGAGCAACGCCCAGTAGCCGCGGAAATCCTGATGCACGAGGCGGAAGTTGAACAGGCTCCAGATCGCCAGATAGAGCAATGCGAGGATCAGGAACAGGCCCAGATCTTGACTCAACCGCTTACCTCGAACCGCATCATAGACCGCCCAGAGCAAGAGGATGGCGATCAGCATCCAGAGCCCAAAGCCGACCAGACCAAACTGGGCCAGAAGCTCTAGATAGCTATTGTGCAGATGCTTGAGCACCCCATCCTCGGGGTGCCAAATCCCGCGCGCGACCTGGGCCAAGTCCTCGCTCACGGCGCTCGCCCCATCGGCTTCAGCGTCCAAGGCTGGCACGCCGATTTCAGCCCCGGCCGCGTTGTCAGCCGCTGTCGCGGCAACGCTCGCGCTCATCAGCGAGTAGCTGGCGCCAGGCCCCCAACCGAGCCAGGGCCGTTCCAGCCAAGCCTCAAGCCCGAAACGCTGACCATGCCAACGCAGCGTGAATGAGGTGATCTGATCGGTTGGCACCTCACCGCGCAGCAATTGCTCGGCGACCGCCTGCTCCTCGTTCAGACGCTCACTGATCTTGCCCGCATTCAGGGCCATCAACAGCAATAGCCCACTTGCCGCGACCAGCAAAGGCCGGCGCGGAATCCGCCCATGCTGCAGCCTCTGCGCGCGCAGCCAGAGCCCAGCGCCGAGCAGCGCCACCAGGATCAGCCCAAGCCAACTACCACGCGCCTGGGTTAGCACCACGCCTTCAGCGAGCAGCGCCCAGGCCACCAGCCAGAGTGGCAGCGCCCACCAGCGCCGCTGGCCATTGCGCCGGTACCAGCAGCGATGGCGCAGAGCCAGCAGCCCGATCAGTGCCGTACCGGCATAGAGGGCATAAGCCAGCGCCGGAAAACCAAACCCCGGCCGTGAGGCGAAAAAGGCGCCAGCATCACTGAGCAGGAGGCCCCAATCCAGTCGCCACAGGGTCCCCAGCAGCAGGCCAATCAGCACCAGCAAGAACAGTCGCAGCAGGAGTCGCTCATCGCCGCGCAGCGCATAGGCGATCGGCACCACCACCGCAAGCTGCGCCCAGCTGAAGGCCACCACCCAGTGCTGGCCCGGCTCGGCACTCAAGCCCCGTGGAAACAAGGCCTGCAGCAGGCAGTAGAGGGCGAAGGACAGGATCAGCCAGACCAGCGGATGAGCCGGCAGCGAGAATGGAGACAGAGGGCGGATCAGCAACAGCGCCAGCAGCGAGGCCAACATCCAGATCCAGATCAGCGCCAAACCGGCTGAGATGCCAGCCGGGGCCATGAACAGGCTGAGCGAGAGCCCGTAGAGGCTGATTAAGCGCAGAGCGTCCAGCGCCTGCGTCACATTGGAGGTCTTTGCAGTGGTCACGAAAGCCGTAACGAGAACATGGCATCACCAACTTTAGCCTTGACTGTCTTTGCCAGCAAACAACAGCAGTGAGATGATCAAGCGCTGTACTATACCTGACCTGGAATGCCTGACCTGAACCGCCTGACTGACCATGCCTCCGGTGACAAGCCGCCGAGACCCGGCGATAGTGGTCAGCGATTTTACTCACCTAACATTCATGGCCCGGCGCCCCCGTAAAGTGAATCGCGTGACATTCAGGTTAACGTTCATGGCGCCGCGCCACCCCGGAAGATGAATCGCGTGAGATTCAGGTTAAAACGTTCACCGAAAACGCACATCCTGCTAAGGACTCGACTTCTCGTGCAAGACTGATGAAGGCACTGAGTAGCGCTGATACCAAAGCACTCGCGCCGTCGAGCGCGACCGGCCGCCGACAACGACTGGCCATGATTGGCTTCCTCGAGGGGAGTGGCGGTATCGGGCGCGTGATGACAACGCTGATGGAGGCGCTGCTCGAGCGGTGCATCGAGATCGATCTGTTACTTCCAAGCCCCAGGCATCCAGACTTGAGCGAGCTTCGGGGTGAGGTCAAGTGTTTCGTCATCGATCTCGAACACCTCAAGCAGGCCGAGATCCAGCTGCTCGACTATCTGCACCAGCGGCGACCAGGCGCCATCCTCAGCAATCGCGACCGGAGTCATCGACTCCTCATGCAACCTAAGTTGACCGGAAAGCGCCCCTTTACCGCGTTGCGCATCGGTACCAATATTCCGGAGCGGCTCAAGCGCAACAGTCCCTGGACAGCGGCCTGGAATGGCTGGCGACTCACCAGACTTTATCGCCAAGCCGATCTGCTGATCGGCAACTCTTCCGGGGTCAGTGACGCCTTGCAACGCATGCTGAACCGCGGGTCGATGCAGCGCCACCCACCGCCACGCATCGAAACCATCCTGAACCCGGTTGACAACGAGACGATCGCCCGTTTGGCCAGCGAGCCGATCTTGCACCCCTGGCTCAAACACCGGCCTGGGCCGATCATCGTCAGTGTTGGGCGTCTGGTACGAGCCAAGCATTTCGGCCTCTTGCTGCGCGCCTTCGCCTTGCTGCCGCCGGCCCTCGATGCACGCCTGATGATCTGTGGCCAGGGCGGTCAGCATGACCGGCTGCAGGCGCTAGCAACAAGGCTCGGGATTGCGGATCGGATCGAACTGCTGGGTTATCAGCCAAACCCATTCCGCTATGTCGCCGCTGCCGACCTATTCGTCTGCTCATCGCTGTTCGAGGGTTCGAGCAACGCCCTGATCGAGGCCCTCGCACTCGGCACGCCCTGTGTTTCGACCGACTGCCCGAGCGGCGCGCGCGATATTCTTGATGATGGCCGGCTTGGCCCCTTGGTGCCGGTTGATGACCCCGTTGCCTTGGCTGAAGCGATGCGGTCGGTGCTCGAGAAGCCGCTACCGGCAGAGCAACTGCGCGCCGGCGCCCGGCGCTTCGATCCGAAACGCAGCGCCGCGCGTTATGCGGAGGTGCTCGGGCTCAGCGATGCAAGGCCGGAGACGGGTGCTCTCGAGTCAAGGATCGACGAGCCTGGGGCGGACTAAGGGCTGGCTCGCAACGAATCTGTCACAACCGATCGGAGTTGCTGTCGGCCCGCCTCATCCAAGCGCTGGCAGCACTGATTGTCCTCCGCCCCTTCGCCTCGGAATCTGCCTATGTGCGGCATCGCCGGATTCATCATGAAAGACGGCCGCAAGCCGGAACCAACCCTGCTCGACACCATGGCCGCGCAGTTGGCGCATCGCGGTCCGGATGATCATGGCGTGCACATCCAAGGCGCCGTCGGGCTGGCGCAGACGCGACTGTCCATCATCGGGCTCAGCAGCGGGCACCAGCCGATGGTCTCCAGCGACGGCCAGCTCAGCCTCGCGGCCAACGGCGAGATCTACAACTACATCGAGCTAAACGAGGAGTTGCGTCGGCTTGGCCGCCACCCATTCTCGAGCTCAGATTCTGAATCCATCCTGCTCGCCTATGCAGCATACGGCGACGGCTGCCTCGAGCGACTCCGCGGCATGTATGCTTTTGCACTGTACGACGACGCCCAGCGGCGCCTGCTGCTGGTGCGTGACCGTCTGGGCATCAAGCCGCTGTTCTACCTGCAGCTCGCTGATCGCATCGCCTTTGCCTCCGAGATCAAGGCGCTGTTGCCACTGCTTGGCCGTCAACCCGAGGTCCAGCCTGGTGCGCTCGCGCAGTTTCTCTTGCAGCAGTTCAGCACGGGTGAGGAGACCCTTGTCGCTGGGATTCACCGGGTGCTGCCTGGAGAAATGCTGGTCATCGACGCCGATCTGCGGATTCGCCGGCATCGGTATTGGTCGCCGTTGCAGATCGCCCCAAGCAGCCTGAGCCAAGACGAGGCCCTGCAGCAGCTGGACGTTCTCCTCAGCGAAGGGATGCGAGAGCACATGCGCGCCGATGTGCCCTCCGGACTCTTTCTGTCCGGAGGGCTCGATTCGGCGGTGCTCGCCTGTCAGCTACAGGCACTTGGGGCCGGACGCATCCAGAGCTTTTCGGTCGGTTATCGCGGCACGGCGATGGCGCACGAGCTCGACGAGGCGCAACGGATTGCCGACTGGTTCGGCTTCGAGCACAGCGCCTTCGAGCTGGAGCTGGGGCAGGTATTTGCCCGCATCCCCCACAGTGTCTGGGCGGCCGACGAGTTGATGCGTGACTACGCCTGCCTGCCGACATCGATCCTGGCCGAGACGGCCGCACAGGATCTCAAGGTGGTGTTCTCCGGCGAGGGCGGCGATGAGGCCTTTGCTGGCTACCGTCGCTACCGCCCAACGCGGCTGGAGCGCTGGGGTAAATCCCTCATGCACCCTGGCAGCGGCGGCTTTCGCAGCCGTCCGCAATGGTCGCGGGTCTGGATGCAACGCCTGCTCGGGCCAAGCCTGAGCCATGCCGCGGAACGCGCCCGACAGCCGTTCATCGATGCCTGGCAGTCGACCCCACGGAACTGGTCCGACCTGCAACGTCGGCAACAGACCGACCTGGTCACCGCGCTGCCGGATAACCTACTGGTCAAGACCGATCGCATGCTGATGGCCTTTGGGGTGGAGGGGCGCGTGCCCTTCCTCGACCATCGCCTGGTCGAGTTTGGGCTGGCGTTGCCCGATCCGCTCAAGGTGCGCGGCCGAACCGGCAAAGTGCTGCTGCGCCAATGGGCGCAGCCGCGTTTGCCACCGGGTCATCTCGAGCGGCCGAAACGCGGCTTTCATGTCCCCGTTGGCGACTGGCTCAGCGGCCAGATGGCGGCGCGCATTGGCGACCTACTGATGCGCAACCAGGGCGTTCGAGCGTGGTTTCGGAGCGAGGCCATTGCGGATCTCGTGGCGGCGCGACAAGCCAACCGCGGTGGCAGTCGGGAGCTGTTCGGGCTGATGCAGTTCGCGATCTGGCACCGACTCTTCATCGACCAGCCGGGCCAAGTCCCGCGCCCCAATGAAGATCCGCTGGACTGGATCGCCTCCAATGGCTGAGCCACGCATTGCCTTCTTTTTGTCCACCTCCGGCCACAGCGGCGTCGACCGGGTGGCCAAGAACCTGCTACCGGCGATCGCCCGGCGCGGCTATCGGGTCGATCTGCTCAAGGTGCGTGGGCATGGACCAAAACTGAACACGGCTGATGCCCAAACAGCCGCCCCCCGTCTCCGCATCCTCGATCTCGGTCATCGGCAAACCTATGCCTGCTTGCCAAGTCTCGTGCGCTACCTACGTCGGGAGCGACCAGCCGCGTTATTGTCGGACAAGGACCGGGTCAACCGGACCGCCTTGCTCGCGCGTGCCCTGGCTGGCGTCGAGACCCGTTTATTGTTGCGCTTGGGGACAACGCCTTCGCTTGATCTCGCCAGTCGTGGTCGCTGGGAACGCTGGTTGCAACGGACCTCGATCGGCAAGCTGTACCCCTTTGCTGACCAAGTCATCACTCCCAGCAGGGGTGCCGCGGACGATATCGCGCGTTACACCGGCCTGGCTCGATCGCTGATCCAAGTGGCGCCTTCGCCGGTGGTGCCAGAGTCGCTGTTCGACACAACCCTGACGCCGCCGGAGCATCCCTGGTTCCAGGATGCGGACTGGCCCCTGATCCTCGGGGCCGGTGAGCTCTGCGGTCGCAAAGACTTCGAAACGTTGCTACGGGGCTTTGCCCTTTTGCGCGCCCAACGTCAATGCCGACTGATGATCATTGGCCGCGGCCGTCGCCGTGAGCGCCTGCTCGCGCTTGCACGGGAGCTCGGCGTTGCCGAAGATTTCACCCTGCCAGGCTTCATCCCTGAGCCCTATGCCTATCTGGCTAACGCGGACCTCTTTGCCTTTACATCACGCTGGGAAGGCCTGGGCTTTGTGCTGATCGAGGCGCTCGCACTTGGCACGCCCGTGGTGTCGACGGACTGCCCGAGCGGTCCGAGCGAGATCCTCCAAGCGGGTCGGTATGGGCCGCTGGTACCGGTCGGGGATCATCAAGCCTTGGCCGCGGCCATGGCGAGCACCCTCGCCGCGCCCCTACCCGCCGCGACACTGAAACAAGCGGCCCGCGGTTATGGGATCGAAGCCGCGACCGACGCCTACTTGTCCGCCATGAGACTACCGCCCTGGAGGCCGGGCTTCGGCTAGATCCGCTAGCGTCCCGGCCTCGTGAGCAGTGCTCTAGATCTGTTATTTACAATAAGTTATTGATTTATAAAATTAAATATTGTTCAACAACAGATTTCAGCACTACCTTCCATCTCAGCCAAGGTGTCGTCGATCAAGCGGCCCTCAGGCTGTCGCCTCTCTTCCAGGGTCGCGTCCTTGCCTCTGTCCAGCGCCTCCTTCACGTCCTCCAGCCTGATAGACTCGGCAGCACAGGCCGGTTTGCTGAGACGCATGATGGTTCCCCATAATCACCCTCATGGGCAAACGAAGCTTCATGCGCGGACGGCGGCCTAGCCTGGAACGGTTGCGGCTGCAGCTCGCACGGCCGGATGCACTGTTCGCGCATGCCCTGCTCGGGCTTGGCACCGGCCTGGCGACGGGGGTGGTCATCGTCGCCTTTCGGCTGGCGGTGGAAGGCACACAGGCATTGATGCTGCCAGACCATGGCGAGAATTACGAGGCGATTAGCCCGCTCTGGCGGTTCTTGCTGCCGCTGTTCGGCGCGCTGCTGATCGGGCTGCTCTTCCTGCGCTTCGCCAAGGGTATCTATGTGCTTGGTGTCGCCCGGGTGCTGGAGCGCATGGAATACCATCAGGGCCACATGAGCCTGCGTGGCTTCATGCTGCAGTTCATTGGCGCGGCCATTGCGATCGTCAGTGGCCATTCGGTTGGCCGTGAAGGACCGCATGTCTATCTGGGTGCGGCCAGCGGCAGCCTGCTCGGGCAGTGGCTGAGCCTGCCGAACAATAGCATCCGCACCCTGGTCGCCTGCGGCACGGCAGCTGGTATCTCGGCCTCATTCAATACGCCGCTGGCCGGCGTCATCTTTGCCCTCGAGGTGCTGGCGCTCGAGTACAGCATCACCGGCTTCATCCCGATCATCCTGGCCGCGGTCAGCGCCAACGCCCTCTCGGTGTCCTTGTTTGGCAGCGCGCCAGCCTTCGTCATCCCGCCCTTCTTGCTGACCTCGGTGTCGGATCTGCTGCCGGTGTTGCTGATTGGCCTCTTCGCGGGCGCGGTCTCCGCTGCCTATATCCAGCTCCTGCAATCGATCGCGAGCGCCAGCAAGCAGCTCGACTTCTTTCAGCGGATCATGCTCGCCGGGCTGGCCGCTGGCGCCTTTGGCATCCTGGTTCCCGAGGTGATGGGGCTTGGCTATGACTCGCTCGATGGCCTGCTGACACAAGCCCTGCCTTGGACCTTCTTGCTTATCCTGCTCATCGCCAAGCTCTTGGCGACGTCCACCAGCGTTGGGCTTGGCATCCCCGGCGGCACCATTGGCCCGGCGCTGTTCATGGGTGCAACGCTCGGGCATCTGATTGGCGTATTGGCCACGGGGGTGCTGGGTGCCGATGCGGCCTACACGAGTTTCTTCGCCCTGCTAGGCATGGGCGCGATGATGGGCGCCAGCTTGCAGGCCCCGCTCGCGGCGCTGGTGGCGGTGGTCGAGCTGACGCATAGCCCGGGCGTGATCATGCCCGGCATGCTGACCATCATCCTGGCCTTGGTCAGCAGCAAGCAGCTGTTCAAGAAAGATTCCTTGTTCGTGACCATGCTCAAGGCCAACGGCTTGGACTATCGGGCCAATCCGGTTGTCGCCCTGTTGCGCCGCAGTGGTGTCGCCAGCGTCATGAATACCCGCTTCGCGCGCCAGCAACCGACGCTGAGCCGCGAGCAGGCACAGCACTTGATGAGCGACAACCCCGAGTGGATCATCGTCGACCGCGATGGAACACCCGCCTTTGCGATGCCGGGCATCGCCATCGCTCGCTACCTCCCGCAGGACGCCGATGCGGAAACGATCGACCTGCTCGAGATCCCGGCAGAACGTCTCGAGCTGGCCGCGGTGCACCTACAAGCGACGCTGCAAGAGGCCTTGGACATCCTCAATCGCGAGGGCGTCGAAGCACTCTATGTGACTCGCCCGATCGCACCGGGCATCAACCACACCTATGGTGTGCTGACCCGCGGTCGCATCGAGTCGGCTTATCGATATTAACGAGGGCCGCTCAGCTCGCGTGCGATGACCGGATACGCGACGCGAGCAGGCAATAAAAAAGCGCCACTGAAATACCAGTAAGCGCTTGATTAAATTGGCGTCCCCACGGGGATTCGAACCCCGGTTGCCGCCGTGAAAGGGCGGTGTCCTAGGCCTCTAGACGATGGGGACAGAGGCTTTCTATGTCAAAAAACGGCAACTCGACCTTTGCGGTCAGAGCACGGGAGGAGCTGCCGAATCTTTTCAAGATTGGTGGAGCCAGGCGGGATCGAACCGCCGACCTCAACACTGCCAGTGTTGCGCTCTCCCAGCTGAGCTATGGCCCCGTCATCGAGCCCGTTATATTAAGTCGATCACGCGCGCTTGTCTAGCGAGAAATTGCACAGCGGCAAGATGATCGAGGATGCTGAAATCCTCATGCGATTGGCACCTTGTCAAATCCCCACGGAGCATGCATGTTTAGCGCGATTTTCAGGCCCTACCAGCCGCGCGAGCCCGCGCAGGATGCGATCTGAACGGCGGCTAGAATTAGCCTTCGCGAACGCTGCTGGAAGACCAGCCACCTCTTTTTCACTCGACGAGGTCCACTCACCATGATGCGCATCCTTCTGTTCTTGGGCACCAACATCGCGGTGCTCGTCGTCATCAGCATCGTCTTCAACCTGCTTGGCATCAGCGGCCTGCTGGCCGCGAACAATGTCGACCTGAATCTAGGCGCCCTGCTTGTCTTCGCGGCGGTGATCGGCTTCTCGGGTTCGTTGATCTCGCTGTTCCTCTCCAAGTGGATGGCAAAGCGCTCCATGGGCGTGCAGATCATCGGGCAGCCCTCGACCCCGTTTGAGCATTGGCTGATCGATCTGGTCCGTCGCCAATCCGAGCAGGCCGGCATCCGCATGCCCGAGGTCGGCATCTTCGACCAGCCCGATCCGAACGCCTTCGCCACCGGCTGGAACAAGAACGACGCACTAGTCGCCGTGAGCACCGGCCTGTTGCAGCACATGAGCAAGGATGAGGTCGAGGCCGTGGTCGGCCATGAGATCAGCCACGTCGCCAATGGCGACATGGTCACGCTGGCGCTGATCCAGGGCGTGGTCAACACCTTCGTAGTGTTCCTAGCGCGGGTAATCGGCCACACGGTCGACCGAGTGGTCTTTAAGAATGAGCAAGGCCATGGCATCGGCTATTTCGTCGTCAGCATCCTCGCCGAGATCCTGCTCTCGGTCCTCGCCTCGATGATCGTGATGTGGTTCTCACGCTACCGCGAGTTTCATGCCGATGCGGGCGGGGCCGGTCTGGCCGGACGCGAAAAGATGATCGCCGCGCTGCGTGCATTGCAGCGCGTGCATGAGCCACGCGACCTGCCTGCTGGTGAATTCGCGGCCTTCGGCATCTCGGGCAAGATTGCGCAGGGCTTTATGGCACTGTTTGCCAGCCATCCGCCCTTGGAGCAACGCATCGCGGCGCTGGAAGCGGCGCGCTGATGAAAGGCTGGCGAGCGCATAAGCCGACTCACCAAACACATGCCGGTGCTTCAATCGGACAGGGCCTGCCGAATCGAACATGAGACTGAGTCGCCATGCTCAGCGGTTGATGGCCATACGTCGGCGGGTTGGCGATGGGCAATGGGCGATGACGCGCGTCAGGCCCCTGGCCAACCGACTGTTTAGCCCCGATTAATGTCACAACGCGGCCACTCGACTCAGCACTCAGGCGGCGCCCACTGACCTGATAGTAGATATTGGGGTGAGCATCGCCGCTAGGCCGATACGATGCGCTACACTCAACTGTTCGGCCAGCGACCGAGCCCTAGGCTCTTCCCGACATCCTCATGAGCGCGCTTCTCGAGCTATTCCGTAACTCATCCGCCTACTATGGCGGCAACGCAGCCTTCATTGAGGATCTCTACGAGCGTTTCCTCAAAGACCCGGAGAGCATCGACCTGGCCTGGCGGCAGCGCTTTGAGCTGATCCATCAAGAGGCTGCCAACGAGGTGCCGCACGGCCCGGTGCGCGAGAACTTCCAGCGCCTGGCGAACGAGAGCCGCAACCGTGCCCAGAGTCGATCGCTGAGCCGGCTGGAACCTGCCGCGGCGGAGAAGCAAACAGCGGTCGTCCGGCTGATCAACAGCTTCCGCTACCGCGGCCATCAGGTCGCAGCCCTTGATCCGCTGAAGTTGCGCCAGGCACCCAAGGTCGCCGATCTACAGCCGAGCTACCATGGGCTCGAAGACGCTGACCTGGATCAGGTCTTCCATACCGGCTCGCTCTATGCGCCAGACCGGATGCCGCTGCGTGGCATCATCGATCTGCTGCAACGGATCTATTGCGGTCCGATCGGTTTCGAATACATGCACATGACCTCGACCAGCGAGAAACGCTGGGTGCAAAAGCGCATCGAGGGCTATCAAGCGCGTCCCGAGCTGAAGTCCGCCGATCGGCGTTGGCTGCTGACCTTGCTCACCGCAGCCGAGGGCTTAGAAAAATATCTGCACACCCGTTACGTCGGCCAGAAGCGGTTCTCACTCGAAGGCGGCGAGGCGCTGATCCCGCTACTCGACGAGCTGATCCAACGCGCTGGGCGCAAGGGGGTGCGCGAGATCGTCATCGGCATGGCGCATCGCGGCCGACTCAATGTGCTGGTGAATATCCTCGGCAAGCCGCCGCAGGAGATCTTTGCCGAGTTCGAGGGCAAGGTGCGCCTGAGCCCGCGCCAACTCGCCGGCGATGTCAAATACCATCTCGGCTTTGCGACCGATGTCGACACACCAGGCGGCATCACCCATGTCGCGCTCGGCTTCAATCCCTCGCACCTGGAGATCATCGACCCGGTGATCGAAGGCTCGGTGCGTGCGCGCCAGCGCCGCCGTGGCGATCGCAGCGGCGACCAGGTGATGCCGGTGCTGATCCACGGCGATGCCGCCTTTGCCGGCCAGGGCGTGGTCACCGAGACCTTGCAGCTCTCGCAGACCCGCAGCTACGGCACCGGCGGCACTGTCCACATCGTCATCAACAATCAGATCGGCTTTACCACCAGCAACCCACTGGATACCCGCTCGACCTTCTATTGCACCGACGTCGCCAAGATGGTGCAGGCGCCGGTCTTCCATGTGAACGGCGATGACCCGGAAGCGGTCATCTTCGTTACCCGCTTGGCTCTCGACTACCGCAATCAGTTCAAGAAAGACGTCGTCATCGACCTGATCTGCTACCGCCGCCTCGGCCACAACGAGGCCGATGAGCCGGCGGTGACCCAGCCGATGATGTATAAGCGCATCCGCCAGCATCCGACCGCTCGGGCCATCTATGCTGATCGACTGATCGACCGTGGCCAGCTCAGTCGTGATGAGGCTGTGGCCTTGATCGAGGACTACCGATCCAGCATCGAGCACGGGATCGTGGTTGCCCGTCCCGTGCTCTGCGGCCTTGAGCATAGCTACCGAGTCGACTGGAAGTCGCGCTTTGGCGACGACTGGCACTTGCCCGCCGACACCGGCTTTTCGCGCGAGCGGCTGCGCGAGCTCGCCGAGCGCCAGCTGCAGCTCCCGGATGGCTTCGAGCTGCACGCCCGAGTCGCCAAGGTCTGGGCCGAGCGGCGCAAGATGGCGCAGGGCGACCAGCTCGCGAACTGGGGCTTCGCCGAGAACCTGGCCTATGCGACCCTGCTCGATGCCGGCTATCCGGTGCGGCTCTCGGGTCAGGATGCCAGTCGCGGTACCTTTGTGCATCGCCATGCCAAGGTCCATTGTCAGCGCACCGGCAACGACTACACGCCGCTGCAACACCTGGCCGCGCCGCCGGGCCAAACCCTCGATCAGCCCGAGCAACAGGGACCCTTCATCGCCATCGACTCGATCCTGTCTGAAGAGGCAGTGCTGGGCTTTGAATACGGTTTCGCGACCGCCGAGCCAAATGCGCTCACACTCTGGGAAGCCCAGTTCGGCGATTTCGCCAACGGCGCCCAGGTCGTCATCGACCAGTTCATCAGCTCGGCGGGCAGCAAGTGGGGGCTCGACTGCGGACTGGTGATGCTGCTGCCACATGGCCTCGAAGGACAGGGCGCCGAGCATTCCTCGGCGCGGCTGGAGCGCTTCCTGCAGCTCTGCGCCGAGCACAACATCCAGGTCTGCGTGCCGACCACGCCGGCGCAGATGTTCCATCTCTTGCGCCGGCAGCTCTTGCGTGACTATCGCCGGCCTTTGGTGGTGATGACGCCGAAGAGCCTACTCCGGCATCGGCTCGCGGTCTCCTCCTTAGACGAACTCGCGCATGGCGCCTTCCAGCCGATCATTCCGGAAGCCGATCCGCTCGACCCAACCGTGGTCGAGCGCCTGATCTTCTGTTCCGGCAAGGTCTACTATGATCTTTTAGAAGCGCGCCATGCCCGTGGGTTGACCGATGTCGCCATCATCCGCATCGAGCAGCTCTATCCGTTCCCAAAAGAGGCCTTCGCCGCCGTGCTCGCCGATTATCCGGACACCCAGGAGATCATCTGGTGCCAAGAGGAGCCTCAGAACCAAGGTGCTTGGGATCAGATCAAGCACCGTTTCCATGGGCTTATCCTCAGCGGGAAGCAGGCGTTTTATGTCGGCCGGCCTGCGGCAGCCACTCCCGCCGTCGGCCACCGCTCGGTGCATGTCGAGCAACAGGAGCGCTTGATCGACGAAGCCCTCACCGGAAGTATCAATCCAAGCATGAATCGTCGCATCCCGATCCCGCTCGACAATGGGCTTGAAGCGGATGACGATCAGCCCTAGCAGCCGCCTGCGGTAACCATCAACCGACCCACGGGAGCCCCATGCCCACTGAAGTTCGTGTCCCCGCCCTGCCCGAATCGGTTGCCGACGCAACGGTACTGACCTGGCATTTCAAGCCTGGCGATCAGGTTCGCCAAGACGACACCCTGGTCGATCTCGAGACCGACAAGGTTGTGCTCGAGGTGCCCTCGCCGGCCGACGGTATCCTCATCGAAGTGAAGGTCGCCGAAGGCGAGCTGGTCACCAACGACAGCGTCCTCGCCAACATCGAGCCGCAGGCATCTGCGCTTACGCCTAATGCGCCTGCTACGTCGGATGCGCCTGACGCGCCGAATGACCAGCTGCCGGCAGCAGCGGTGGTCGCGGATTCCCAGGCCGACGCATCACAGAACGAAACACGCCCATCCCTAAGCAGCCGCCCTGCGCCCACCGCCGCTGAAGCGCCCACCACCGCGCATCAGGCAGCCGAGCAACGCCCGCCACGACCAGCCGACCCGGTCCTCGCGCCTGCTGCAAGACGTCTAGTCAAGGAGATGAACCTCGACGCTCGCCAGATCCCTGGCAGTGGCAAAAGCGGCCGCATCACCAAGGCTGACGTGATCGCCTGGCTCGACGAACAAGAGGCGGCCGAGCCGGCGATCGACCCCGATGCCGCGGCACTCGCCAAGAAGCGAGCCATGGCCCCCGAGTTCGGGGCCGAACCGCTCGACAAACCTCAGCGACCAAGACTCACCGGCGAGGCCGGACGACCCGAGCAACGGGTGCCGATGACCCGACTGCGGGCACGGATCGCCGAGCGCTTGGTCGAGGCTCAACAGACCGCCGCGATGCTAAGCACCTTCAATGAGGTCGACATGGCCTCGGTGTTAGCTCTGCGCACCCAGTACAAAGAACGCTTCGAGAAGACGCACGGCGTACGCCTCGGACTGATGTCGTTCTTCGTCAAGGCCGCCGTCGAGGCACTACAGCGCTTCCCGATCATTAACGCCTCGGTCGACGGCAACGACATCATCTACCATGGCTACTACGACATCGGCATCGCCGTCAGCTCTGAGCGCGGGCTTGTCGTGCCGATCTTGCGCAACTGCGACCAGCTCAGCATGGCGGACGTCGAGCGCGGCATCGTCGACTTTGCCAACAAGGCCAAGGACGGTTCGCTGAGCTTTGAGGAACTGACCGGGGGGACCTTTTCGATCACCAATGGCGGGGTCTTCGGCTCCATGCTTTCGACCCCCATCCTGAACCTGCCGCAAAGCGCTATTCTCGGCATGCACAAAGTTCAGGAGCGCCCAATCGCGGTCGACGGAGCGGTCGTGATCCGCCCGATGATGTATCTGGCGCTGTCCTACGATCACCGCATCGTCGACGGACGCGAGGCCGTGCAGTTCCTCCAGACCATCAAGGACACGCTCGAAGACCCGGCACGGCTGCTGCTGCGGATCTAGCCCGCAGCCTTGCGCATCGCCTCAGTTGGCCGGAATGACCTCGATGCGCACGCTGACCACGACATCCGAATGCAGATGCAGCTCGACATCATAGTCACCGACGGCTCGGAATGGGCCGTTCGGCAGCCGGACTTCGCTCTTGAGCAGTTCGATGCCAAGACCGCCCTCGGTGATGGCTGTGGCGATATCAGCAGTACCAACCGAGCCAAACAGGCGGCCTTCATCGCCCGCCTTGCGCGGGATGGTGACAATGACGCCTTCAAGCCGCGACTTGCGGGCCTCGGCGGCCGCAAGCGCCTCGGCAGCCTCGCGCTCGAGCTCGGCGCGGCGCTCGTCAAATGCCTTCAGATTAGCGGCGGTCGCAGGCTTGGCATAGCCTGACGGGATCAGGAAGTTGCGGCCGTAGCCAGCGCGCACCGAGACCTTGTCTCCGAGCTCGCCCAAGCCACGTACCTTTTTCATCAGGATCAGGTCCACGGGGTATCTCCTTCGTGAATGCGTTGAGGGATGCAGCTCAGGCTCAGTGGCCGTCGGTGTACGGCAACAGCGCGACGAAACGGGCGCGTTTGATGGCGGTGGCAAGCTGGCGCTGGTAGCGCGCCGAGGTGCCGGTAATGCGACTCGGGACGATCTTGCCGGATTCGCTGACAAAGGCCTTGAGCAAGTTGAGATCCTTGTAATCGATCTCGGTGATGCCTTCAGCGGTGAACCGGCAATAGCGTTTGCGGCGGAAATAGCGTGACATAAGGTGCCTCGACACATGCAGAGAGAGGAAAGGGAATGCGATCAGCGAAATCGATCGCTTACCGGCCTGGGCTCAATTCAGCATGGCTCAATCCGGTGTGGACTCAATTCGCAATGGCGTCAATCGCGATCTGAGTCGTCGTCTGAATCGCGCGAGCGTTCCCGCCCTTCGCCGCCATCGTCATAGCGTCTCGGGCGACGCTCGCCCCGGTCTCCGCCCTCGTCATCCCCGGCGCTCTCACGCTCATCGCCACTCTTCAGTAACGGCGACGGCTCAGTGACCGCCGCATCGCGCTTGATGATCATGTTGCGCAACACCGCATCGTTGAAACGGAAGGCGCTTTCGAGCTCGGCCAGGGCCTCGGCATCGCACTCCACATTCATCAGCACATAATGGGCCTTGTGGATCTTGTTGATCGGATAGGCGAGCTGGCGCCGCCCCCAGTCCTCAAGCCGATGGATCTGGCCGCCGCGCGACTCGACGCTGGTCCGGTAACGATCCAACATGGCTGGAACCTGCTCGCTCTGGCTCGGATGAACCAGAAAGACGATCTCGTAATGACGCATAATGCTCCTCACGGATAATAGAGCCCCCAGCGACGCGACGCGTGCCATGCGTGCTATGGAGCAAGGAGTTACGCCCTTCGCGGACGTAGCCGATCATTATGCGACCTCTTTACCGGGTTGGTCAAACCATTCAGCGGCCCTCTAGCAAAGGGCAGCACGAACGCCCACCTCGAACAGATTCCTAGCAGATTTTGGAGACCCTTATGCAACGCCTGACCATCGTCGGCGCCGGATTCGGCGCGCTGACGTCCCTCAAGACCCTCCGAGACGAGGGCTTCAAGGGCCAGATCAGGGTCGTCAGCCCGCGCCCTGAGTTCGTTTACTATCCGGGCCTGATCTGGGTGCCGAGCGGACTGCGCAGTGGCGAGGATCTCCGGCTCGACCTCGGCCACTTCTTTCGCAAGATGAACGCTGAGCATGTCGCCGCCTCGGCGACTGGCTTGAGTGATGGCGGCCGCATACTGCAGACCGATGCCGGCCCCATCGAGAACGACGGCCTGATCATCGCCAGCGGTGGACGCTTCATCAAGAAGCTACCCGGCATTGAGCATGCGATCACACCCTGTGAGGGCATCGCCGCAGCACAAGCTATCCGCGATCGACTGGGCTCCATGGACGGTGGAACCGTCGCCATGGGCTTCGCGGGTAATCCGAATGAGCCCTCATCGATGCGCGGCGGGCCGATCTTCGAGTTCCTGTTCGGGCTCGACCGACAACTGCGCAAGGAAGGCCGTCGCGAGCGCTTCCGCATCGTCTTCTTCACCCCCGCTGAACGGCCCGGTAATCGGCTTGGACCCAAGGCGGTGGACAAACTGCTCGGCGAGATGCAGCGGGTCGGCATCGAGACCCATCTTGGACATAAGCTAAAGCAGTTCACCGCCGAAAAGGTGATCACCGAAGGCGGCGAATTCCCCGCCGACCTAATCATTTTTATGCCCGGCATGACCGGCAATACCTGGTTCGACGACACCGATCTACCCCGCTCGCCCGGCGGTCTGGTGCAGGCCGATGCCCAGTGCCGGGTGCCCGGCTTCGAGCGCACCTATGTGGTGGGCGATTCCGGCAGTTTCCCCGGCCCCGATTGGATGCCCAAGCAGGCGCACATGGCCGATTTACAGGCCGGTGCCGCAGCCAAGAACCTGGTCGCTGAACTGTCTGGCAAGACGCCGAGCGAGACCTTCAAGGTCGAGCTACTTTGCATCGTCGATGCCAATGATCGCGGCATGCTGGTCGCACGCACGCCCAAGTACAATCTGGTGCTGCCTAGCTCACCGGCGTTTCACTGGCTCAAGCGGCTGTTCGAATGGTGGTACCTGCGCCGTTTCCGCTAGGGTTCGCTCAGTAAACCGGCTTGGCGCCAAAGCGGCGCCTCAGGTCATTCCCGAGCGGCTTGACAATCGCGTCAAGGGCATCGCGGTTTCCCGATGCCCGACCGCGATAGCGCTGACTGAAGCCATCATCCGAGTTGTGCTTGCGGTAGGCGCGCACCTGCAACAGCATCTGTTCGAACCCACCGCGACCCGGCACTGCCTCAATCACGACCGGCTCGATCAGGATCTCGGCCTCCGTGCTCTGATACGGCGAATCCAGCGGGTAGAGACCGGCAAAGGCCGCACTCGCCGCAAGCTCCGTGACCAAACGGCGCTGGACCAAGGCACCTTGGACGCCGGGTGGGCGCAGGATGCCAGCCGCAGCCTGTCCGTCATAGGCCTCTTGTTCAGTCACCTGCGGCCCTGATGCGCAGGCACCCAGCATCCCGGCTAGGCCAAGCAGGAGCAACAGTATGCGCTTGTTGGGCGAGCGCGACGTCTTGAATTTCACGCGGCTTTCTCGAAACGCTGTGCATTGTTGATCAAGATTGTAGGGCTCTGCCTGTATGGAAGCAGGGGAGGGTTTGTCCCTGATAAGACAGCAATATGCTCTAACATGAACATGCTCGTTTTTGCCTGGTCTATGCAGCCATTATTGTACAACCCCAAGCTCAGCAACTTTTCCCTAACCCCCCGCGTAGCTCAAGAGACGGCCCAGGAAGGGCAGTCTCTGAATGTTATCGGTCATGGTCGATTAGCTGATGCGGTGCTGAGCGAACGCGCTCCTACTCCGGATCATAGCCCAACACCGGCGACAGCCAACGTTCGGCCTGCTCCAGCGTCCAGCCCTTGCGCTGGGCATAGTCCTCGACCTGGTCTTTCATGATCTTGCCGGTGCCGAAGTAGCGCGACTGCGGGTGCGCGAAGTACCAGCCGGAGACCGCTGCGGTCGGCAGCATCGCAAAACTCTCGGTGATGGTCAGGCCGATGCGCTCATCGGGCTTGAGCAACTCCCAGAGGGTGCCCTTCTCGGTGTGATCCGGGCAGGCGGCGTAGCCAGGCGCTGGGCGGATGCCTTCGTACTTCTCGGCGATCAGCGCGTCGTTGTCGAGCTGTTCGCCGGGCTTGTAGCCCCAGAGCTGGGTGCGCACCAGCTGATGCAAGCGCTCGGCGAAGGCCTCGGCGAGACGGTCGGCCAGCGCCTTGAGCATGATCGAGCTGTAGTCGTCGTGATCGGCCTCGAAGCGCTCGATATGCTCGTCGATGCCGATGCCGGCGGTGACCGCGAAGCCGCCGACCCAATCGCCCTTCTGGGAATCCGCCGGCGCCACATAGTCGGCCAGGCTGACGTTGGGCTGGCCCTTGCCGGCGGTACGCTGCATCTGCTGGCGCAGCATGTGCAGGGTCGCGGTCTTCTCGCTGCGGGTCTCATCAGAATAGATGGCGATGTCGTCGTCTCCAACCCGGTTAGCCGGGAAGAAGCCGCAGACGCAGCGGGCCTGCAGCCAGCGCTCCTTCACAATCTGTTCGAGGAACGGCACCGCGTCATCAAACAGTTGCTGCGCCTCCTTGCCGACGATCTCATCGGTGAGGATGGCCGGATACTTGCCGGCCAGCTCCCAGGCCTTGAAGAACGGCGTCCAGTCGATGTACTTGACCAGATCGTCAAGCGGGTAGTTGTTGACGGTCAGGATCACGCCGTCGCCGCTGCGCTCGAGTTTGATGTCCTTGGCGTCGAGCCCCGGCAGCGCGGCCGCAAGCGCCGTTGCTGGATCGCTGCTGCCTGCCCCCGGCGCGGCGACATCACCGCCTGCACGCTTGGCTGCCATGTCGGCTGCACCACCAGCGGCCTGTGCCGCTGCAACCGCATCACCGCCCTGATCTCGCTCAGCGCCAGCCGCCAAGATCACCGGCTTTGGCGGCTCATAGCTCGCCCAGTCGATCTCAGTCTTATTCGCGCGCGCCTGGGCCAGGCCCATCAGCTTGCTGGTCTTGCCCTTGGCCAGTCGCTTGGCACGCACCTCAGCGTACTCCTCGACGATGCCCGCCACGTAGCCGTCACGCTGGGTCTTGCTCAGCAGGTTCGAGACCACGCCTACTGCGCGCGAGGCATCCGGCACATAGATCACCGGCTCCTCGCGCTGAGGCGAGATCTTGACCGCGGTATGCACCTTGGAGGTGGTGGCGCCACCGATCAGCAGCGGCTGGGTCATGCCCTGGCGTTTCATCTCCTTGGCGACATGGACCATCTCATCCAACGACGGCGTGATCAGCCCGGAGAGACCGATGATGTCGGCGTTCTCCTCGCGCGCCCGCTGCAGGATGGTCTCGGTCGGCACCATGACCCCCAGATCGATCACCTCATAGCTGTTGCATTGCAGCACGACGCCGACGATGTTCTTGCCGATGTCGTGCACGTCGCCCTTGACGGTGGCGATGAGGAAGCGGCCGTTGCTCTCGTGCTGGGTGCCAGCGGCCTCCTTCTCGGCCTCCAAGTACGGGAACAGATAGGCCACCGCCTTCTTCATCACCCGCGCCGACTTGACCACCTGCGGCAGGAACATCTTGCCCTCGCCGAACAGGTCACCGACCACATTCATGCCGTCCATCAGCGGTCCTTCGATGACGTGCAGCGGCTTCTCGGCGGCCTGGCGCGCAGCCTCGGTGTCTTCCTCGATGTACTCGGTGATGCCCTTGACCAGCGAGTGCTCGAGCCGCTTATTGACCGGCCAGCCGCGCCATTCCAGATCCTCCACCTTCTCGGCGCTAGAGCCGTCGCCCTTGTACTTGGGCGCCAAGTCCAAGAGCCGCTCGGTCGCATCATCGCGACGGTTCAGGATCACATCCTCAACCGCCTCGCGCAGTTCCTCGGGCAGATCGTCGTAGATCGCCAACTGGCCGGCGTTGACGATGCCCATGTCCATGCCGGCCTTGATGGCGTGGTAGAGGAACACGGCATGGATCGCCTCGCGCACCGGATTGTTACCACGGAACGAGAACGAGACGTTGGAGACACCGCCCGAGACCTTGGCATGCGGCAGGCTGCGCTTGATCTCGCGGGTGGCCTCGATGAAGTCGACGGCGTAGTTGTTGTGCTCCTCGATGCCGGTGGCGACGGCGAAGATGTTCGGATCGAAGATGATGTCCTCGGCCGGGTAGCCCACCTGCTCGGTCAGGATCTTGTAGGCGCGGGTGCAGATCTCGACCTTGCGCGCCTGGGTATCGGCCTGGCCGACCTCGTCGAAGGCCATCACGATCACCGCCGCGCCATAGCGCCGACAGAGCCGCGCCTGCGCGATGAACTTCTCCTCGCCCTCCTTGAGTGAGATCGAGTTGACGATGGCCTTACCCTGCACGCACTTGAGCCCGGTCTCGATCACCTCCCACTTCGAGGAGTCGATCATCACCGGCACGCGCGCGATGTCGGGCTCGGCCGCGGTCAGATTCAGGAACCGATGCATCGCCTCGGCCGATTCCAGCAGCCCCTCGTCCATGTTGACGTCGATGACCTGGGCGCCACCCTCGACCTGCTCCAGCGCCACGCTCAGCGCGGTATCGTAATCGTCCTCCTTGATCAGCCGCTTGAAGCGCGCCGAGCCGGTGACGTTGGTGCGCTCGCCGACGTTGACGAAGAAGCTGTCGGCCTTGATGTTCATCGGCTCCAGGCCAGAGAGCCGGCAAGCCGGCTCCAGCACCTTGGCATCGCGCGGCGTCATCCCGGCGACGGCCTCAGCGATGGCCTTGATGTGCTCAGGGCCGGTGCCGCAACAGCCGCCAACGATGTTCAGGAAGCCGCTGCGCGCCCAGTCACTGACCTCCTCGGCCATCTCCTCGGGGCCAAGGTCATAGCCGCCGAGCTCGTTCGGCAGACCGGCGTTGGGATGCGCCGAGACCCGACACTCGGCGATGCGCGCCAGCTCTTCCACATAAGGACGCAGCTCCTGCGGGCCGAGCGCGCAATTGAGTCCAATGCTCAGCGGTTGCGCGTGGCGCAGCGAGTTGTAGAAGGCCTCGGTGGTCTGCCCGGTCAGGGTGCGGCCAGACTGATCGGTGATGGTGCCGGAAATCATGATCGGCAGCTCGACGCCGTCCTCGTCGAACACCTTCCAGACCGCGAACAGCGCCGCCTTGGCGTTCAGGGTGTCGAATACCGTCTCGACCAGGATGATGTCAGCGCCGCCCTCGATCAGACCGCGCGTGGACTCGGCGTAGGCCGTGACCAGGGTGTCAAAGTTGACGTTACGAAAGCCCGGATCATTCACATCCGGCGAGATCGACGCAGTGCGGTTGGTCGGCCCGAGCACGCCGGCGACGAAGCGCGGCTTGTCGGGCGTTGCGTAGCCGTCGGCGGTCTTGCGCGCCAGTCGCGCGGCCTCAACGTTGATCTCCCGTGCCAGCTCCTCCATGCCGTAATCGGCCATCGCGATGCGGGTGGCGTTGAAGGTGTTGGTCTCGAGGATGTCGGCGCCTGCGGCCAGGTACTCGCCATGGATGTCGGCGATCAGGTCAGGCCGGGTCAGCACCAGCAGGTCATTGTTGCCCTTGAGATCACTCGGCCAGTCCTTGAAGCGCTCGCCACGGTAATCGCCCTCTTCCAGCTTGCGGCGCTGGATCATGGTGCCCATGGCACCGTCGAGGATGAGGATGGTCTGTTCGAGGCGTTGCTTCAGAAGGTTGGTTCGATCACTCATAACAACTTGCTGGGTCCGATGGTTGAATTAGGGTCCGCAGCCGCTGGCGGTCAGCAGGCCAAGACGGGGCCGCGTTCAGATCGCAGCCGCGCAAGCGCCAGCATTAGATGGCTTGCTCCTCGACTGCGGCTAGGCTGTGTCTGCTGCTCAGCATCTGCGATATTTGACCAGAATCGTCTGATCAGAATCGTCTGATCAGAATCGCTAAGCTCTTCGCCGCACCTGGGAGCGAAGCGCTAGGCATCCAGGACTGCCTGAGCTCGCGGATCATCCAGAACGTCCGAACGCTCATGGCTCACCGCCACCCCGAAAATGAATCGCGTGAGATTCACGTTAACAAGGCCGACGGCTAGGCCGTAAGCCTGTAGCCGGCGCAACTGCGGTATTTGGCGTCAGTCGCGGTAATCAGTCTTGCCTGTCGTCTGCCACTTTCGGCATCTGGTCCGGAATCTGATCCGACTTGAGCCGCGCCTTGCGCCTATAACGCTCATGCTGAGGCTGGCCATTCCAGACCACAGGCTTCGCTAGCCATTTTTGGATGAAGGCCCAAGAGGCCTGGTAGCCATCATGGGGGAGCGTGCAAGCGGTGCAGTCCTTTCTCGTCACACCCTGAGCGTCCGTGAAGACCTCGTAGGGTCCAGGACAGTCGTACGCGATCAGGGGACAATAACAAAAAAGGCAGTTAAATTCTCGTTTGACCCCAGAATGGCAGGGGAGAAATGGGCAATTTTCGTTCGTAAACCCTTTGAAACCCTGGTTATTTGTAGAATCTTTCGGCTCCATTGTCGACAACCCTTGGCAAACGCCGACCAACCTCGAATGGCGAGCCGAGCAGCATGAACAGACATCATGGGGACCATCCGAGCAGGCACAAAGGACCGCAACCCGCCTCTGCCGACCGCCTGCGGCATTGGGTCATCAGACGCAGATTTGGCGAGAGCCCACACCCAAGCCGCCAACCGCCGTTGCGAGCAGGCGCGCCGCAAGCATGATCAAGACGACGATCAGGCGGCGCGCAGCTCGAAATGCGGGAATGGATTGGGCAGTCCGCCCTCAGAGTCCTCAAGGCCCGAAGCATCGGAGAGCGCGTGCTTGGAAAAATGACGCAGCTGATGACGCAGCGCTGGCTCCAGCAGATGTGCGGATTGCGCCTGCTGCAGGGCGTAATGGGTCACGCCGGCCTCGGCCAGTTTGAGCATTAACCGAGATAGATAGGCATCATCATCGAGCCCTGGCATCGGTGTGGTGCGTACCTCCAGTGAGACCTTGGCTTCGAGCAGTAAAGCCAGGCTCTGCCAAGCCTGCTCGCCGGAGCCGGGCACGCCGGTCACCTGAGGATAATCCTCGGGCAGGGCTTTGATATCGAGCCCGACCCAGTCGAGCAGCGGCAGCAGGGCGCGCAAGCGTTGCGGATAGGGACCGCCAGTGTGCAGTCCAACCTTGAAGCCGAGTGCGCGTACATCGGCCATCGCATCGGCGAGTGCAGACTGGGCAGTTGGCTCGCCGCCGCTGAAGACCACCGCGTCGAGCAGACCACGGCGGGATTTCAGCAGCTCAAGCACATCGGGCCAGGTGATCGCATGCTGCTCTATCCCTTCGCTTGCCTCTTCACCTTCACCTTCACCTTCATTTTCAGCCTCAGGCGCGGCATCGAGCAGATGGCCGTTATGGCAGTAGGGGCAGCGCCAGGGGCAGCCCCGACAGTAGATCACCGCTGCTAGCTCGCCCGGATAATCGACGCTGGTCAGCGGCGTCAGCCCGCCGAGCTGAAGCTTATTAGCCTTGGCACTCACGCAGCTTGGCGCCGAGCCTCAACAGCGCGCTGATGCGGACGATGGGTCGCCTGCTGTCCTGAATCCTGGCCCGCACGCCAGTTCGAGTGCGGCTGCGCATCCGTGCCCCCCGCTGGTCGCTCCTGAAAATAGATGCGCTCTTGATGCTCGGCCTGCTTACCGCGATTGAAGGCGGACACCGGCCGGTGATAGCCCATCACGCGGGTCCAGACCTCGCACCGGGTGCGCTCCTCGTCGCGCAGCTCGATGGTCGGCTCAGTGGTTGTTTCAGTCATTGGATGCTCCTGTCAATGGAAGGGTACGGCTGGTCAGCCGCGTTCAAGCCGTCTCTGTGGCCTGCAACTCGGCACGCTTCTTCTCAATCAGCTCGGCATCGCACTTGGGGCAGAACTCGTGCTCGCCGGCGATGTAACCATGGGTTGGACAGACCGAGAAGATCGGTGTCACCGTGATATAGGGCAGTCGGAAATTGGTCAGCGCTCGCTGCACCAGGCGCTTGCAAGCATCGGTGGAGCCGATGCGCTCGCCCATGTACAGATGCAGCACGGTGCCGCCGGTGTACTTGGTCTGCAGTGCGTCCTGCGCCGCCAGTGCCTCAAAGGCATCGTCGGTATAGCCGACCGGCAGCTGCGACGAGTTGGTGTAGTACGGAGTGTCATCCGTACCGGCCTGCAGGATGTCAGGGAATCGCTTCTTGTCCTCGCGCGCGAAGCGATAGGTCGTCCCCTCAGCCGGCGTCGCCTCCAGGTTGTACATGTGCCCGGTCTCTTCTTGGAACTCGATCATCCGCGCACGCACATGATCCAGCAGTCGGCAAGCGAAGGCATGGCCCCACTCGGTGGTGATATCATCGGTATCCGCGGTGAAGTTACGGATCATCTCGTTGATGCCATTGACCCCGAGCGTGCTGAAGTGATTTCGCAGGGTGCCGAGATAGCGCTTGGTATAGGGAAACAGCCCGGCATCCATGTGGCGCTGGATCACCTTGCGCTTCAGCTCCAAGCTCTTTTTGCCCAGCTCCATCAGCTCATCGAGCCGGCGCAGCAGCCCGGCCTCATCGCCACGATGGGTATAACCAAGCCGCGCGCAGTTGATGGTCACCACACCGAGCGAGCCGGTCTGCTCGGCCGAGCCGAATAGCCCGTTGCCGCGCTTGAGTAGCTCGGTCAGATCCAGCTGCAACCGGCAGCACATCGAGCGCACCATGTTCGGCGAGAGCTCGGAGTTGAGGAAGTTCTGAAAATAGGGGAGGCCATATTTTGCAGTCATCTCAAAGAGATACTCTGCATTCTCGCTCTCCCAGGGGAAATCCTCGGTGATGTTGTAGGTCGGGATCGGGAAGGTGAAGATGCGCCCCTTGGCATCGCCCTCGGTCATTACCTCGATGTAGGCGCGGTTGATCATGTCCATCTCGGCCTGCAGTTCGCCGTAGCTGAACGACTGCTCCTGGCCGCCGATCACCGGCACCTGCTGGCGCAGATCCTCGGGGCAGACCCAGTCAAAGGTCAGGTTCGTGAACGGGGTATTACCGGTAATGAAGGTCTTGCCGCGACGACGAGCGACGAAGGTGCCGTTGCGGGTCGTCGGACACCAGACCTTGCCGCGATAGGGCTTGCGCTCGATCAGCTGAATATAGGTCTCGCGGTTGCGGACGATGTTCAGCACATGCACGCCGGAATCCTTGCGGGTGTAGACCGTGCTGCCCCAGCCCGCCAGGCTGCAGAGTTCTTGCAGGGCGTCGAGGTTTTCCTGGTCGTTGGTATAGATGCGTGTGCGGCCGTTCGGCTCGATGCTGCCGTCGCCCTTGACATAAGTCTCGAGAAACAGCCGGATCTGCCGCGCCGACAGGGTGCGGATCAATGCGGGCACACACTTGCGCTGCAGATAGCCGAGCACCAGCTCACTGCCCTCGCTGTTGAGCCGATAACGACAGACAGGGTGATTGGCATAGGTGCCAGTCTGGCGTCGCTCATGCCAGGTCAGGCCCATCTCGGTCAGCAGCCATTCGATCTCGGCCGCGTTCTCGCGGTTACCCGTTGATTGCCAGATGCTGACGCGACGCCGACCGGCGTCAAAATCGAGGTTCCCCTCCGCAACCACCCAAGCCAGCAGCATAACCAGGTTGTCATCCACCTCAACCGTCGAGGTGGTCTCCCAGGCATTCGGCACGATCACCGGCGATTTCAGCTTAGCGACGTCTTCGATCTCTTCGAGAATCCAACGGTTATCCGAGTTGAAAACCTTTCTGACGACCTTGTGCTGTGGCGTGACCCATTGCTCCTGGGTACGGTTGCGCAGCACATACATCTCGCCGTCGAAGTCGTAGGCCGTGATCGCCAGCGGCTCCAGGTACTCCAAGCGATTATTGCGCCAATCGAAGGTGGCAATCCGTTCGCCCTCGGCGATCTGGTCGTAGCGTTTCCAGCCCTGCTCGGTCAGGCACTCGGTCTCGGCATCGACGCACTGACAACCCCACCGCGAGGGCACATTCAGGTTGTAGATCAGCTCCTGGATGTACTGCTTGACGCGCGGATAGTCGAGACCATCGACGCGCACATAGGGCGCCATGTAGGTATCGAAGCTCGAGAATGCCTGGGCGCCCGCCCATTCGTTCTGCAAGGTGCCGAGGAAGTTGACGATCTGTCCGATCGCGCTCGACATGTGCCGCGGCGGCCCGGCCTCGACCTTGCCCGGCACGCCATTCAGCCCCTCGGTCAGCAGGGTTCGCAGCGACCAACCGGCGCAGTAGCCGGCGAGCATGTCGAGATCATGGATATGGATATCGCCCTCGCGATGCGCCTCGCCGACCTGCGGCGGATACACATGCGACAGCCAATAGTTGGCGATCATCTTGCCGGAGGTGTTCAGGATCAGCCCGCCGAGCGAATAGCCCTGATTGGCATTGGCCGCGACGCGCCAGTCCGAGCGGTCCAGGTACTCGTTGATCGAGCTGGAGACATCCACCAGCGTGCGCCGATCGGCGCGCAGCTTGGCGCGCTGCTCACGGTAGACGATATAAGAGCGCGCGGTCTCGAAATGATTGGCGCTGATCAGCGTCTGCTCGACGACGTCCTGGATACCCTCGATGTCTGGGTTGCGCCCTTCACCGTAGCGATGTGCCAGCACCTTGACCACCTGCGCGGTCAACAGCTGCGCCTCCATCTCGCCGAATTCGCCCGTCGCTTGCCCAGCACGCGCGATCGCCGACTGAATCTTTGAGGCGTCAAACGGAACCTGCTCGCCATCGCGCTTGGTGACGCTTGTTGGCAAAACAGCGAGTTGGGCAGCAAGGGTCGTCATAGAAAGGCTCACCGACGAAAGACACAAGATATTGTGTTGCGGAGTATAGCGAACGCAAGATGTGGTTGATAGCGGTCTGCCGCAACAGCCGGCAGCGCATTGACCCAAGTCAGCTCCAATGCGGACTGCCCCTCGGTGATCCCCAGACGCACAGGTTCCGGACCAGCCCGATGTTCGCTCGCCCTCTCCAGAATCACGCTTAGCAGGATGAGCAGGAAACCCGGCGATCTCAGCTGCTGCGTGACGCCAAAGACGGGTGCAAGAACCCGCAGAGCGCTGTGCGATCAGCAGGCTCAGCACCGACAGCGGCCTGGCCGATCGGCGGTTCGACCGGCGGCACAGGAAATCCATTGATTCAGCAGCGCTTGACACCATGATCCCCTTTCCCGAGGATGAGCCGCTCAACCCCGTCGCTCTCAACCCCATCGCTCGCCCCACATCGCTCGATCAGCCTTAGCGAATCGAACAGAATCCATGCCTCGCAAAGTCTTCATCCAAACCTACGGCTGCCAGATGAACGAGTACGACTCGTCACGGATGGCCGACCTGCTGCGTGAGTCACATGGGCTCGAACGCACCCAGTGTCCCGAAGAGGCCGATGTGCTGCTGATGAACACCTGTTCGATCCGCGAGAAGGCACAAGAGAAGGTGTTTTCCCAGCTTGGGCGCTGGCGGCCCTGGAAGGCCCATCGGCCAGGCCTGGTGATCGGCGTCGGCGGCTGCGTCGCCAGTCAAGAAGGCGAGCTGATCCGCGAGCGCGCCCCTTATGTCGATCTGGTCTTCGGTCCACAAACGCTGCACCGTTTGCCGGCGATGCTCGATGCGCTCGAGCAGCGGCATCAGCCGCAGATCGACGTCAGCTTCCCCGAGATCGAGAAGTTCGACCGCCTGCCCGAGCCGCGTGCCGAGGGGCCGAGTGCCTTCGTCTCGATCATGGAAGGCTGCTCCAAATACTGCACCTATTGCGTGGTTCCCTACACCCGTGGCGAGGAGGTCAGCCGCCCCTTCGATGACGTCATCGCCGAGGTTGCCAGCCTCGCTGAGCAGGGCGTGCGCGAGATCAACCTGCTGGGGCAAAATGTCAACGCCTATCGCGGCCCGATGCACGATGGCGAGATCGCCGACCTGGCATTGCTGATCCGCTACTGCGCGGCGATCGACGGCATCGACCGCATTCGCTTCACCACCTCGCACCCGGTCGAGTTCTCCGACAGCCTGATCGCGGCCTACGCCGAAGTCCCCGAGCTGGTGAGCTATCTGCACCTGCCGGTGCAGAGCGGCTCAGACCGCATCCTGGCGCTGATGAAGCGCGGCCATACCGCCCTCGAATACAAGGACAAGATCCGTCGGCTGCGACGTGCCCGCCCTGAGATCAGCCTCTCATCGGACTTCATCGTCGGCTTTCCCGGCGAGACCGAAGCCGATTTCGAGGCCACACTGCAACTGATCCGCGAGATCGGCTTCGACCAATCCTTCAGCTTCATCTATAGTGCGCGACCCGGCACCCCAGCTGCTGACTATCCCGACCTCGTCCCCACCAGCGTCAAGCAAGCACGGCTCGCGCGGCTGCAGCAGCAGATCAATCAGCAAGCGCAGCAGATCAGCCGCAAGATGGTCGGCGAGCTGCATCGCGTCCTGGTCACGGGCCTCTCTCGCAAAGACCCGAGCCAGCTAGCCGGGCGCACTGAGAACAACCGAGTGGTCAACTTTAGCGGCCCCAAAGTGCTGATCGGCGGATTCGTTGACCTACTGATCACTGAAGCCCTGCCAAATTCCCTGCGTGGCGAGCGACAGCAGGCCACCGCGGCTGGACCAGCGAGCTTGGTCAGCGTCGCACCGCCACTTGGGCTCGGCAACGCCCGGCTATAGTTTAGCTGCAGTGCATTTGCGACCGATCGACCGATCAGCCCTGCCAACAGCGCCTCGTGCGCACCGCCCTTGACCCAATCACCCATCAACATCGACCTCAGCCTGTCGCCCGAAGACAACGTGCGCCTAGCAAACCTCTGCGGCCAGTTCGACGCCCATCTGCGCCTGATCGAGCGCCGCCTTGGCGTCGAGATCGCCAATCGCGGCATGAGCTTCCGGGTGATTGGTGAGCGCAAGGCTGCCGAGGCAGGGGCGCGCGTGCTCGAGGGTCTCTATGCAGCGACAGCGGATGAGGTGCTAGCGCCAGAGCGCATCCATCTCGAGCTGGTCGAGTCTGGAGCCGATGCCGTTGCCGCCGCCAGCGCCGATGCATTGCCGGAGCTGATCATCAAGACCAAGCGCGGACTGATCAAGCCGCGCGGCGAGATGCAGCTCAACTATATGCACGCGATCCTGCGCCACGATATCAATTTTGGCGTTGGCCCGGCGGGCACCGGCAAGACCTATCTCGCGGTAGCCTGCGCGGTCGAGGCATTGGAGACCGAACGGGTCCGGCGTGTACTGCTCGTCCGCCCGGCGGTCGAAGCGGGCGAGCGGCTGGGCTTCCTGCCTGGTGACCTCGCACAAAAGATCGACCCCTACCTGCGCCCGCTCTATGATGCCCTGTTCGAGATGCTCGGCTTCGAGAAGGTCAACAAACTGATCGAGCGCAACGTCATTGAGGTCGCTCCACTCGCCTACATGCGCGGGCGCACCCTGAACGACGCCTTTATCATCCTCGACGAGGCCCAGAACACCACGCCAGAGCAGATGAAGATGTTTCTAACCCGGATCGGCTTCGGCTCGACGGCGGTAGTCACCGGTGATGTGACCCAGGTCGATCTGCCGCGCGGCCAGCCTTCGGGTCTACGCCAGGCGGTCGAGGTCTTGCGCTCTGTGGAAGGCATCAGCTTCTCATTCTTCAGCGCCCGCGACGTGGTCCGTCATGCCTTGGTGCAGCGCATCGTCAACGCCTACGAAGCTTATGACCGCGACCCAGGCAGCTAAGCCGACGGCCACAACCGAGGCACCAGCCTCGGAGCAGCGATCCACCGAGCTCACCGACCCTGAGCCTGGTGAGGCCTACTCAGCCCCGGCGCTCTTGCTCGACCTACAACAGGGGTCGCTCAGTCCTCGGCAATCCTCAGCACTGCCTACTGCGAGCGATCTCGAGCGCTGGGCGCTGGCCGCCCTCGCCCCCGGGCTCTCGCCCCGCCACGCTCAGCGGCACTGGCCCGCCGAGCTGACCATTCGCATCACCGACGAGGCCGAGAGCAGCGCGCTCAATCAGCAGTTCCGTGGCCGCTCGGGTCCGACCAATATCCTCTCGTTTCCGTTCGCGCTGCCGCCGGGCATCGACGCAACAGATCCCGCGGTTGCCGGGCTCGGTGCCCTCCTCGGCGATTTGGTGATCTGCGCCCCCTTGGTCCAGCGCGAAGCGGCCGAGCAAGGCAAGACAGAAACCGCCCATTGGGCGCACCTGGTGGTGCATGGGACGCTCCACCTACTCGGCTTCGACCACATCACGCCCACTGAGGCCGCCCCCATGGAGGCACTGGAAATCCACATCCTCGGTACACTCGGATTCCCTTCACCCTACGAGGTCAATGACGACGCCAATGGCGAGCGATGACGGCTCTAGACAAGGCGCCCAAGCCAATCACTGGCTGCAGCGCCTGCGCTTATCAGGGCTCATGCAGCGGTTAGTCCGCACAGAGCCACAGACCAAGGAGCAGCTCACCGAGCTCCTTCAACAAGCCGAGTGCCGGGGTCTCCTTGACCGAGAAGCGCTCGGTATGATGGAAGCCGTGCTGCAGGTTGCCGACCTGCGCGTTGGCGATATCATGATCCCCCGTGCCGAGATCGTGCACATCCGCCGCGACGACCCCCTTGAGAGCATCCTGAGCATTGCGGTCGAGAGCGCCCATTCACGCTTCCCCGTCACCGGCGATGATAAGGGCGAGGTGGTGGGTATCTTGCTCGCCAAAGATCTGTTGAGCTACTGCTCAGAGACCCATCAGCGCTCGTTCAATATCCGCGACCATCTGCGCCCGGCCGTGTTCGTCCCGGAGAGCAAACGACTCAATGTACTCCTCAAGGAGTTTCGCGCGAGCCGCAATCACATGGCCATCGTCGTCGACGAATATGGCTCGGCCGCTGGCCTGGTCACGATCGAGGATGTGCTTGAACAGATCGTCGGCGACATCGAAGACGAGCACGACTTTGACGAAGGCGCCTTCATCTACAAGCGTGGCAAGGGTGAGTACACGGTCAAGGCACGTACCGGAATCGACGAGTTCAACGAGTATTTCGGCACCTCGCTCGAGGGGGGCGACCTCGATACGATCGGTGGCCTGGTCGTGCAGGCCTTTGGCCACCTACCTAAACGCGGCGAGTGGGTCGAGATCGACAGCTTTCGTTTCGCCATCATGCGCGCCGACAGTCGCCGCGTGCATCTGCTGACGGTGCGCCCGCCAAGCAGCGATCCGGGGGCATTCAGCCACGACCCCGCCCCCGCTGATCCAGCTTAGTGACTGTCCAGAAATGACTTCCCGATTTCAGGGCGGCCTATCACGGCAGCTTCGGGAAGCAAATGATGCACACGTCCTTAGTCGACCACCCTCAGACTCAGCCAGCGACAGCGGGGGGAGATTGGCGTCAGACGTTCCGTGCGGCCATCATGCGCTCGATGATCGGCTGCAGGATGATCTCCATCGCAAAGCCCATCTTGCCGCCCGGGACGACGATGGTATTGCGCCGAGACATGAAGGAGTCCTTGATCATCGCCAGCAGATACTGGAAATCCACATCGAACTTTTCTGGCTCTTTGAAGCGGATGACCACAAAGCTCTCATCCGGAGTCGGGATATCGCGGGCAATGAACGGATCTGAAGTATCCACGGTCGAGACGCGTTGGAAGTTGATATCCGTTCGCGTGAACTGCGGCGTGATGTGCCGGATGTAGTCAGGCATTCGGCGAAGGATGGTATCGACGATGGCCTCAGCGGAGTATCCACGCTCCGCATTATCACGATGGATCTTCTGAATCCATTCCAGGTTGACGATCGGCACCACGCCAATGCCGAGATCGACATGCTTGGCCACATCCGCCTCGTCGGTCTTGGCAAGCCCGTGCAGCCCCTCATAGAACAGCAAATCCGTACCCGCCGGCACCTCTTCCCAAGGCGTGAAATCACCCGGCGAAAGGTTGGTGCCAAGGCGCTCGTTATGATGGGCAGCCTCTTCGTCACTATGAATGTAGTAACGCTTCTTACCCGTGCCGGTGTCGCCATAGCTGGCGAAGAGCTCGGCAATGAGGTCGAAATGATTTGCTTCGGGGCCAAAGTGGCTCAGGTTGCGGTGCTCCTCGGCCGCCTTCGCCATCTCTGCCTTCATCTCTTGGCGGTTGAAACGGTGGAAGCTATCGCCCTCGATCACCGCAGCATTGATACCGTCACGATAGAAGATGTGCTCGAAGGCACGCTTGACCGTCGTGGTCCCTGCGCCAGACGAGCCGGTAACGGCAACAACTGGATGTTTCTTAGACATGCGTAAACTCCCCGTCTTTTTTGAGATGCTGCCAGCGGCCGTTGCGCAAGGTTGGGCACCAGTGGCTGACGTGACTAAAGCTGCAAAATCAGATCAACGCGCAAATATACCATTTCCTTGGCCTCCGCTTGACAATCAACTGAGCTGAAGACGAAGCGCTTGGACCGGGCATCACCCAGCCGTGGGCGCCATCTCCCGCGTCGACGCCGGCTCAGTCGATAGGCGCTGCGCGCGCTGGCGGCGTTCTGCAGCCTTATCGATCAGGTTCTTCAGCGCGATCAGGAAACCCAGCCCGATAAAGGCACCAGGCGGCAATATCGCTAACAACGCACCTTGGAAGCCCTCACCGAGGTTCAGACCGAACCCCTCCGCGGCGGGTCCCAGCAGCAGCTCGGCTTGATAAAACAGGGTGCCTTGACCCAGGAATTCGCGCATCCCACCCAGCACCATCAGCACCAGAGAAAACCCGATCCCCATCGCTAGGCCATCGACGACCGCCCGATCCAGCCGCGCCTTAGAGGCAAAGGCCTCGGCACGGCCGATGATCGCGCAATTGGTCACGATCAGCGGGATAAAGAGCCCCAGCACCAAATACAGCTCGTAGAACTGTGCCTGCATGGTCAGTTCAACCGCGGTGACGAAAGAGGCAATGACCAACACGAACACCGGCAACCTGACCTCAGGGCGCACCAGATTGCGGATCAGCGAGATCGTCGCATTCGACAGCACCAGCACCGTCGTCGTCGCCAAGCCCATCCCAAGCCCATTGGTGGCGGTAGTGGTGGTTGCCAGCAGCGGGCACAGCCCGAGCATGGCGACCAGGGCCTGGTTGTTGCTCCAAAGCCCCTCGCCAACTAAGGCACCATAGCCTTTCTCAGCCATCAGGCGTCCCCCACAGTGGTGGTGGTGGCGAGCGACTCAGCTTCGGCGGCTGTTCCCTCCTCCGCCTGGCCGGCCGCCGGCTTCGCATAGAGCGAATCCCCGTTCTGTCGCACGAACAGCAGAGTTCCTTTGACCGCATTGACCACCGAGCGCGGTGTGATGGTCGCACCGGTGAACTGGTCAAACACGCCGCCATCACGTTTCACGCTCCAATGCTCTAACGGCGGCTCGTCGAGCGAACGCCCATTGAACTGATCGATGATCCAATCGTCCTTGCGCTCCTCGATCTTGTCTCCTAGACCAGGCGTCTCATGATGAGAAAGCACCCTGACGCCACCCAAGGAGCCGTCACGCAGCACCGAGACCAGGAGCCTGATCGGACCGGCATAGCCATCGGGAACAATCGGCTTCAGGATCAGGGCGACCGGCTCATCGCCATCGCGCACCCGGTAGACCTCCGTCTTCGGCGCGCCAAGCAGATCAGGATCGCTGACCTCAATGCGATCCTGCAGCGGATCATTCGACATGCGCCCTGCCGGCACGATGGCCTCGAGCTTCGCCATCATAGCCGCGCGCTGATTCTCGGCGATCTTGACATCGGTGATCTCATGCGTCACCGCGACCAAGCCAACGCCGCCAACGGCGAAGCTTCCAAGAATGAATGCGGCGATGAGGATGGGAGCCTTTTTCATGGTCTTTGTCTGTCCAATGCTGTGTGCTCAGGCCTTCTTCCGCTCGCTTCGGCGATGCCCGAAGACCCGAGGCTGAGAATAGTGATCGATCATCGGTGCGGCGATGTTCATCAGCAACACTCCGAAAGCAACCGCATCCGGATAGCCGCCCCAGGTGCGGATCACGAAGATGATCAGGCCAATGGCCGCACCATAGATGAGCTGACCACGCCGAGTGGTGCAGGCCGAGACCGGATCGGTTGCGATAAAGAATGCGCCTAAGATGGCCGCGCCCGAGAACAGATGGAACCCCGGGAACGGGAAATGCTGAGGATCAACCAGCCAGAACGCTGCTGAGGCCGCCAGCAGAGCACCGAGCAGGGCGACTGGAATATGCCAGCTGATCACTCGCCGCCACAGCAGATAGAGCCCGCCGATCAGGAACCAGTTCCCGACCCATTCCCAGCCGCGACCGCCAAAATCACCCCACAGCGGACTGCTGGCTCGGATCTGATCGATCGTCTGCCCCTGATCGAGCAGTGTGCGCATCTCATCCAGTGGTGTCGCCGCACTCACCGCGTCCCAGGTCAGACCCTCGGGCAGGCTGCCCATGAAGATCAGCCGCGCAGAGTCCAGGAACGAGAGCGCCGATAGATCGCGCGCCTCGAGCAGCGCCGGAATGTCCGGTGGCAGCCAACTGGTGGTCTCTACCGGATAGGAGATCAGCAAGAAGACATAGCCGGCCATGGCCGGATTGAACGGGTTGTAGCCGATGCCACCATAGAGCTGTTTGACGATGACGATCGCAAAGACGATGCCGAGCATGGTCATCCACCAAGGCATGGTGGGCGGGATGGTCAGCGCAAACAGCAGTGCCGTCACCAGGGCGCTATAGTCACTGATGGCCGGCAGCGCCGGACGCCCGCGCAGTTTCATCACTAGCGCTTCAGCGAGCACCGCAAACAGGCTCGCCAGCGCCATATTGATCAGCACGCCCCAGCCGAAGAACCAGATCAGAGCCAGGGTGCCGGGCACCAGCGCCAGGCAGACCTGGAGCATCACCTGGTCAACACGATTGATGCGCGCGCTATGCGGCGACGAGACAAAGGTCATAGCCACCGGCATTACTCCTGGTCGGCCGCAACCGCTTCCCGCGGCTGGGCAGGTCGGGCGAGCAGGGTGCCGTCACTCTGGTCAACCGGTGCGGCAATGGCTTCAAGCTGGCCGGTTGCATGCTGCTCGACAGGCTTGGCGGTTGCTGCAGTCGTCGCGACCGTCGCCTTCTTCTCCGCGGCGCGTCGGCGTGCAGCCTCAATGGCGGCCTGCTTGTCCGCCTTATCCGACTTCGGCGAAGCTCCACCCGCGGAGACGGCCTCTTTCTTCTTGCGCAGCTTGGCTTTCCGCTCGCGCTCCTGACGCTCAAGCCGAGCCTCGCGCGCGGCATGCCGCTCGCGCGCATGGTCAGCAGCGCGCCGCTCTTGCTCGCGCGCCCAGCTCTCGGTCTTGGCGAACCGGTAGTACTGCACCAGCGGGATATGCGACGGACAGACATGCGCGCAACAGCCGCATTCGATGCAGTCGAACAGGTTGTAGTCCTGCACCTTGTCGAGCTCTTTCGCTCGCGCGTGCCAATAGAGCTGCTGCGGCAACAGGTTGGCCGGACAGACCTCGGCACAGCGCCCACAGCGAATACAGGGCAATGGCGCCCCTGGATCAGGGCTTTCGTCCGCGGTGAGCGCCAACAGACAGTTCGTGGCCTTGGTGATCGGCACCAAATCGGTTTCGAGTCGGAAGCCCATCATCGGACCGCCAGCCACCAGTTTCGCGATCTCGCCGCTGTAGCCGCCACTCGCCGCGACCAGGGCCTCAGCCGAGGTCCCGATCGGCACCCGATAGTTACGCGGCTCCACCACACCACGACCAGTGACAGTGACCAATCGCTCGATCAATGGCCGCCCGCGAAAGACCGCATCGGCGATCGCGGCCGCGGTACCCACGTTCTGGCAGACGACTCCGATCTGCGCCGGAATGCCATGGCTCGGCACCTCCTTGCCGGTGAGGATGCGGATCAGCTGCTTCTCGCCACCGCTCGGGTAGAGGGTTGGGATCACCACCACCTCGACCCGATCGCCCATGACCGCCGTTGCGATCGCGGCACGCATGGCCGCTGCCGCCTCGGGCTTGTTGTCCTCAATGCCAATCAGCGCTTGCTTTGCCTGCACCAGGTGCAGCATCACACGGACACCATCCAGGATATCCGCGGCACGCTCGCGCATCAGCAGGTCATCGCAGGTGATGTAGGGCTCACACTCAGCGCCGTTGATCACCACCGTATGGATCGGCTGATCCTTGCCCGGATTCAACTTCACAGTCGATGGAAACGAGGCGCCCCCCATGCCGACGATCCCGCTCGCACGGATGCGCTCGCGGATCTCAACCGGATCGCAGGTGCCAATCTCGGCGGCAGAAGCAGCCAATGGCGGCGGCAGTTCGGCCCAATGATCCTCGCCGTCGGTCTCGATGACGACACAGGGCGCACTGAGGCCCGATGGATGCGGGATGGGTCGCGATTCGATCGCGACCACAGTGCCCGAGCTCGATGCATGCACCGGCGCACTGATATAGCCCTGCGGATCGGCGATCGGCTGGCCTTTCAAAACCTTGTCACCCACCGAGACCCGACAGCGCGCCGGCGCGCCAATGTGCTGCTGCAAAGGCAGCACAAGCTCGCGTGGTCGCGGCGCTGCAGCGACCGGCTGGCCATTGGAGAGCGTCTTTTCGTCCGGCAGATGGACACCGCCGTGGAAGTGCCACAGCTTGCGCTGACCACCGTTGAGGAGCGATCTAAAACCTGACATCAGATGCATCTAGTCGGCTATTTGAGAGGGCTGTTTGAGGGCTGAGCACGCGCGGTGTGGATGGCGCGCGCCCTTGTTGGCTGCGTTGACGCGCCTAGGCGGCCTCGCGATGCTCCGGCAGCAGTTCCGATGCGGGCGGCAGCACAAGCGGCTGGCGCAGCGGCGTCGGGTAAGGCCATTTCCATGTGGATAGCGTCTCCGGCACCGGCTCTAGATGGATACAATCAACCGGACAAGGGGCCATACAGAGACCGCAGCCGGTGCATTCGCTGGCGATGATGCCGTGTAACTGCTTGGCGGCCCCAACGATGGCATCGACAGGACAGGACTGCAGGCATTTCGTACAGCCGATACAGACCTTTTCATCGATGACCGCGATCTGCTTTGGCGTTTCCTCGATCTCGCCGACTTCGACCGGCTCGCGACCAAGGAGATCAGCAATCGCCAGCATCGTTCCCTCGCCGCCCGGCGAGCAGAGGTTGATCTCAGCCTCACCAGACGCGACTGCTTCCGCATAAGGCCGGCAACCGGGATACCCACACTGTCCGCACTGACTCTGCGGCAGGAGCGCATCAACCTGATCGGCAATCGGGTCGCCCTCGACGCGAAAACGAATCGCGGAGTATCCAAGCAAGAGCCCGAATCCAACCGCAAGACCCGCTATTGCCGCGATGGCTATCAACATCTCAGTCTTCTCCTGGGGCCGGCATCGACGGGTGACCTACCCATCTGCAGCAGCAATGCTGATCGCCTGCACCCGTTGCGTTAAAACCCGTCCAGCTTAAACGGAAACAAGACCGGCAAACCCCATAAAAGCCAAGGACATCAGTCCCGCCGTGACCATGGCGATGGCACTGCCTTGGAAGGGCTCGGGCACGTCGGCCACCGCGACCCGTTCGCGCATCGCGGCAAACAGTACCAAGACGAGCGAGAAGCCGATGGCCGCGCCAAACCCATAGAGCGCAGATTCAAGAAAGCTACGCTGCTCCTGCAGGTTCAGCAGCGCCACACCCAGCACCGCGCAATTGGTCGTGATCAACGGCAGAAAGATGCCCAGCACCTGATACAGCACCGGACTGGTTTTGTGCATCACCGTCTCGGTAAATTGCACGACAACCGCAATCACCAGAATAAAGGCGATGGTTCGCAGATAGTCGATGCCGAGCGGCACCAGTAGGTAGGTATTGACGATCCAGGTCGTCACGGCAGCCAAGGTCAGCACGAAGGTCGTCGCGAAGCCCATGCCGATGGCGGTCTCGAGCTTCTTCGAGACTCCCATGAACGGACAGAGCCCCAAGAACTTGACCAAGACGAAGTTGTTGACCAACACCGTGCTGACCAAGATCAATGCGTACTCTGTCATTGTCCCCATCTGAACCCCAGATCTTTCATTAGAACGCCAATACACTTGTGGCCAGTAGGGCCATTGCCGGGACGGCAGCTTACTGCGATTTGTGCACTGCAGCAAGAGCGATAGAGCCATCACTGCTGCACTTTAGCAACCCGCCTAGAGCGAGGCGTTGACGACCATCACCTGCAGCTGATCGCTCGCGCACGACACAGCCGCTGATTCGGAGCAACAAACACCGTGACAGACAATCCACTGGCCGCCATCGAATTCATAGCTTTCATCGGCTTCGCCCTCTGGCTCTTCCTGCGCAAAGGCTAAGCCAGCCATGATCAGCACCGGAGCCCACTGACATGCACACCCCCAGCGCCGACCTTGCCAGGGTGCGCGCCGCCGCACCCTTGGTGCACAACATCACGAACTTCGTCGCCATGCAGACCCTGGCCAATGTGCTGCTCGCCATCGGCGCCTCGCCCGCAATGGCACATGCACGCGAGGAGGCCGCCGAGTTCGCAGCCCTCGCGAGCGCGCTGACCATCAACATCGGCACACCATCGATCGACTGGCTCGACGCCATGGGCGAGGCCGCGCGCGCCGCCAATCGCGCCGGCACTCCCTGGGTGCTCGACCCCGTCGCCGTTGGAGCCACCGCGTTTCGGCGCCAAGCCGCGCGCCGACTTGCCAGCCTTGGGCCCAGGGTGATTCGGGGCAACGCCTCAGAGATCATCGCGCTGAACGCTGTCATTGAGGATCAGGACTTCCTGTCACGCGGCGGCAAGGGCGTCGATGCCACAGACCCGACCGAGCATGCCGAGGCCGCGGCACAACAGCTCGCACGAACCACCGGCGCCGTCGTAGCCGTGACCGGCCCGAGCGATCTCGTATGCGATGGTGAGCACATCGCGATCATCAACAACGGCCACCCACTGATGCCACGCGTCACCGCCCTGGGCTGTGCGTTAACCGGCGTCATCGGTGCATTTCTGGGCGCCAGCGCCAAGCCCTTCGAGGGTACTGTCGCCGCGCTTGCCTACTACGGTTTAGCTGGACAAAAAGCCGCTGAGCAAGCACAGGGCCCGGGCAGCTTCGCGGTCCACTTCCTCGATGTGCTAAGCGCGCTCGACGAAACCACCCTCGACCGCGAGTCGCGCATCAGCCACCGCTCATGCAAGCACTGAAGGTCGCGATCGATGTGCGCCTGATGTCGCGACCAATAGATTTAAAACCTGATAACCAGTTAGACTAGGCGGCTGTCATCGTCATCCGCACCGCTGCCCCAACCGGCTCTCTGCCAGACCTGGGCATCGGACAACCCCATTTAGGAGCTTCCATGGCCGAGCAGCTAACGCTCTCCATCATCAAACCCAATGCCGTTGCCAAGAATGCGATCGGCGCCATCTGCGGTCGTTTCGAGCAAGCCGGACTCCAGATCGTCGCCGCCCGCATGCTGCACATGAGCCTCGAACAGGCCAGTGCCTTCTATGCCGAACACCAGGGCAAGGGCTTCTTCGACGAACTGGTCGGATTCATGACCTCCGGGCCTGTGCTGGTCATGGCGCTGCAAGGAGAGGATGCGATTGCCAAGAACCGCGAGCTCATGGGGGCCACCAACCCGGCCAACGCCGCGCCAGGCACCATCCGCGCCGACTTCGCCGACTCCTTCACCGAGAACGCGGTCCACGGCTCCGATGCCCCAGAGACCGCCGAGCGCGAGATCGGCTTCTTCTTTCCGGATGGCATCTGCAAACGTACGCGCTGATCCGCGAGCACCAGCGCCCCCCAGCGAGCCGCGTCGATGTTCAGCCCTGCTACCCCGAGCAAACAGCTGATGCCAACCGCACCAACGACAGGCTCGGACCTGCGTATCCCCTTGCTCGATCTCGACCGGCCAGGCTTCGAGGCGCTCACCGCTGGCTGGGGCTTCAAACCCTTCCATGGCCGCAACCTGTTTCGCTGGCTGCATAAACATGGCGTGTCAGACCTCCAGGCGATGTCTGATCTGTCCAAGGCACTCCGCGAGCGATTGGCCGCCGAGACCCAGATCGACCTGCCGCGCGTCGCGGTCGAGCAGCCCTCTGCCGACGGCACCATCAAATGGCTGTTTGACCTGCATGACGGACAGCGCGTCGAGACCGTCTACATCCCTGAAGCGAGCCGCAGTACGCTCTGCGTCTCATCACAGGTCGGTTGCGCGCTCGACTGCCGCTTCTGCGCAACGGCACGCCAGGGCTTCAGCCGCAACCTCAGCGCCGGCGAGATCATCGGTCAGGTCTGGCATGCCACCCGTGCGCTCGGCAAGCCGCCGACCAATGTCGTCATGATGGGCATGGGCGAGCCACTGGCGAACTTCGATGCCGTGGTGAAGGCAATGGCCATCATGCAGGACGATTTCGCCTACATGCTAGCCAAAACCCGAGTCACAGTCTCAACCTCGGGCATCGTGCCCAATATCTACCGTCTTGCCGAGGTCAGCGAGGTCTCGCTCGCAGTCTCCCTGCATGCGCCGGACAATGAACTGCGCGATGAGATCGTCCCGATCAACCGCAAGTATCCGCTCGAGCAGCTGATTCCCGCCTGCAAGGCCTATTTGCGAGGCGAGCCGCGCCGCCGTATCACCTGGGAATATGTGATGCTCAAGGACGTCAACGACAGCGACCGGCAGGCGAAGGCGCTGATCCGGCTGCTCGAGGGAACCCCCTCCAAGGTCAACCTGATCCCGTTCAATCCCTTCCCGAACAGCGGTTTCGAGACCAGCGACCCGGAGCGGATCGAGGCCTTCAGGCAACGCTTGAAACGCTCCGGCCTGGTCGCGACGACGCGCAAGACCCGAGGCGACGAGATTGCAGCGGCCTGTGGGCAGTTGGTCGGGCAGGTCCAGAACCGTCGGCTGCGTCGCCCGGCGGCCGAGCTTCCTGTCCGCCTTGGTCTCTGATGCCGCACGGTCTCTGATGCAACCGATGATCCGCCGCCGGTCGGCGCTCGTCCGCACCCTGAGCGCACTCGCACTCGCGCTTTCGCTCGCCGGATGCGCCAGTGGTGTTGGAAAGCGCGCGGAGGTCCCCGAAGGTGAAAGCCCAGCGGATCTTTATGTCGACCTCGCCACCGAGTACCTGCAGCGCGGTCAGCTCGACACGGCACTTGGGCGGGCCAAACAAGCGGTTGCCGCTGACCGCAAGAGTCCCCGTGCACATTACATCCTTGGCATCGTCTACCAGCGCCTCGGCGACCGCCAGTCGGCGCAACAAGCATTCGCGGAAGCGGTCGAGCGATCACCAAAGAACCCGGATTATCGCAATGCCTGGGGCGCCGTGCTCTGTGCCAACGGACAATTCGACGCCGGTTTGCGCGAGATCCAAGCCGCGCTCGCCGACCCGCTCTATCAGGGTGCCGAAGTGGCCCTGATGAATGCCGCCGATTGCTCCCGCCGGGCCGGTCGGCGGGCCGATGTCGAACCTTATCTGCGCCAGGCGCTAGAACGCAATCCCGGCTTCCCGCCTGCACTTCTAGCGCTGTCTCGGCTTGCCCACCAGCGCGGCGATTACCAGAGCGCACGATCGTTGATGACGCGTTATTCTCGTACCGGGGAGGTCTCTCCGGAGGCCCTCCTGCTCGCGGCGCGTATCGAGCGACAGCTCGGCAATGCAAAGCTCGCTCGCACGCTCGAGGAAGCCTTGCGAAAACGCTATCCCCATTCCCCCGAGGTAATCGAACTGTGACCACGGCCGAAGAGACAGAGGCTCTCCCATCCACCACGCCCGCCCGCATCGGCGTCCCGAGCGCATCAGCAACCGACTCTCCAGGCCAGCAGCTACGCCAGGCCCGCGAAGCACGCAAGCTCGATATCTCTCAGCTTGCCACCTCGCTGCGCGTCACGCCGCAGGTTGTCGACGCCATAGAGCGTGACGACTACGCGCAATTACCCAGTGCTGTCTTTGTCTCTGGCTATATCCGTAGCTATGCCAGGCTGGTTGGACTCGACCCGGAACCCTTAAAGCAGAGTTTTCACCGTCTGCACCCAAACGCTGAACCCCCGCTCGCCCATGTTGCACGCACCGAGAGCAGCAAAAGCAGCGGAGAAGCCCCTGAAGGCAGCGGCTTGGCGCCGTATCTGATCACCGGCCTCATTCTGTTGGCCTTGGCCGCAGGTGGTTACGGCTGGTGGGTTTCGCGCCCAGAGCCCGATCTTGATGGGGGTCGCCTCCCAGCCCAACCATCCATCGGCGACATCCTCCGCGACGAGCCAACCGAAACCCCGGCAATCGGCGCAGACCCCAGCGCGGATAGGACATCGCAAACCGCACGACAGGGAGACAGACCAGGCCAAGCGCAAACCCCAAGCCCAGATATCCTCGTCATGGGTCAAGGCGAACAGAGGCCTGGCCTATCTGCTCGGACTGACGAAGCGCTCCAAGACCCGACAGCAGAGCCGAGCCTCAGCGCCGGGGACGACAGGACAGGCGATCCATCCACCGCAGCATCACCAGATGACAGGGCCACCGAACGCCCCGCCAACACCGCATTGCCAACCCCGGCGAGTCCAGAGGAGGAAAGCCCCCGCGTGACTCAGACGGCATCGCTGTCAGCGGACAGCAGGACTGTCGAAACGCAGGCGGAAATCGGAACGCAAGCCGAAGCCGAAGCCGAGGCCGAAGCCGATCCTGCCACGGCTGATTCCGCGTCGCCGTCCGTCGAGCTGGCCTTCAGAGGCCCCTGCTGGGTCGATATCCGCGACAGCACGGGCAAAGTGTTGCTGTTCGGCGAGATGAGCCGAGACGACCGCGAGCGCTTGAGCGGCACCCCCCCCTACTCACTGGTGCTTGGCAACGCCGCAGCCGTCGAGCTCACCGTGGCGGGCCAGCCCTTTGACCTGAGCTCGATCGCCCGTGGTAACGTGGCCCGTTTCCAGCTCGACCCGGCTGAAGTGATCCGCCAAGCCGGCGATGCAAGCGCTGGCAGCGAGGCGAACGCCGGCCCCGACCCAGCCACCGAAGCGAACAACTAGGACAGACCTGATGGCAAGGCAGACCCCACTGCGTGCAATCCGTGGCATGCATGACCTGCTCCCCGACGAGAGCGCGCGCTGGCAGCAGCTCGAGGATTGCGCCCGGGCTGTGCTCGAACGCTATGGCTACAAGGAGATGCGCACGCCACTGGTCGAGCAGAGCGAGCTGTTCAAACGCTCGATCGGCGAGGTCACCGACATCGTCGAGAAGGAGATGTACAGCTTCGAGGACCGCGGTGGCGACCAGCTCAGCCTGCGCCCCGAAGGCACCGCGAGCTGCGTGCGTGCAGCGATTGAGCATGGACTGCTGGATCAGCCACGCCGCATCTGGTATCGCGGCCCGATGTTCCGCCGCGAGCGTCCACAGCGCGGGCGCTATCGCCAGTTTCACCAGATCGGCGTCGAGGTGTTTGGCCTTGCCGGCCCGGATATCGACCTTGAGGTGATCCTGCTGACGCGCCGACTCTGGAGCGCACTCGGCTTGACCCAGCTGCGGCTCGAGATCAATAGCCTTGGCGATCGCGCTGAGCGCGCTGCCTATCGCGATCAGCTCGTCGCCTATCTGCGGCAGTATCAAGACCGTCTCGACGACGACAGCCGCCGGCGCCTAGAGACCAACCCGCTGCGAGTGCTGGATTCGAAGAACCCCGACCTGGCGGAGCTGATCGCCGAGGCCCCCAGCCTCACCGAGGCCCTTGGCAGCGAATCGCGCGCGCACTTCGAGACCCTCTGCGCCGGGCTCGAGCAGGCCGGGGTGGCCTACCAGATCAATCCGCGATTGGTGCGCGGACTCGACTACTATAATCGCAGCGTCTTTGAATGGATCACCGATGCGCTCGGCGCTCAGGGTACGGTGTGCGCCGGTGGGCGCTATGATGGATTGGTCGAGCAGCTCGGCGGCCGCGCCACGCCAGCCGTTGGCTTCGCACTCGGGATCGAGCGTCTGCTCGAACTCAGTCAGATGCCGCCACCGCCGAGTGCCGACGCCTACCTGATCGCAGTCGGCGAGCAAGCCACGGCAGCCGCCATCCCGATCGCCGAACAGATCCGCGATGCCCTGCCCCAGCTGCGACTCCTGTGCCATTGCGGCGGCGGCAGCTTCAAGAGCCAATTCAAGCGCGCCGACCGCAGCGGCGCCAAGGTCGCACTAGTGCTCGGTGACGACGAGCTAGCCGAGCAGCGCATCGGCATCAAGCCGCTGCGTGGTGCCGACGGCGATGACCCACAGGCCAAGGCCGAGCAGATCAGCGTTTCGATCGACGCGCTTGCCGATCGACTGCGCAACTTCCTCTAACCCCTGACTATCTCTCTCTCCGATATTCGCTGATGATTCACCGAGGACACCCATGGCTGAGCTGACCACTGACGACGAAAAGGTCGAAGCAATCAAGAAATGGTGGAAGGAGAACGGCACCGCCGTCGTTGCCGGCATCCTGATCGGTCTGGTTGCCGTGTTTGGCTGGCGCGCCTGGGTCAATCATCAGGATCAGGTCGGCCAAAACGCCTCGCTTGCCTTCGAGCAGCTCATGATGGCCACAGGCAGCGGACAGCATGATTCGGCGATCAAGCAGGCCGAAAACTTGGTGAATCAGCACGCCGGCACGCCCTATGCCGCGTTAGCGGATCTGGCGCTGGCCAAGGTCCGCGTCGAACAGGATGATCTCGATGGCGCCGCTAAGGCGTTGCGCTCAGCGGTTGAGCGGGCCAAAGACCCCAGCCTCGCAACACTGGCCGCGCTTCGCCTAGCGCGGGTTCTAATTGCGAGCAACGCGCTGGATGACGCACTAGCCGTGATCGAGCAGCAGGATCAAGGAACGGCCTTCAGCGCTGACTTTGCCGGCCTGCGCGGCGATATCGCAGTCGCCAAAGGCCAAACCGCAGAGGCCCGCGCCGCCTACGAGGCCGCGATCGCCGGCAACGCCGGTCTCTCGCGGCTGATCGAGCTCAAGCTCCAAGACCTGCCGGCTGCGCCCCGCTCCGCCTCTTGACCATCATGAACACCCAGCGTCTACCCTGCATTCGCCGCCGCGGACTCCTCGCAGGCCTCGGCAGCGCCTTGCTGCTGCAAGGCTGCGGTAGTCTCGGTCTTGGCTGGCTCGGCCTCGGTCGCGATAAAGATCCTAACCCCCCCTCGCCGCTAACCAAGACGCCCCCTCAAGAGATCCAGCTCCGCTCCCTCTGGACGACGCGCATTGGCAAGGGCAGCGACGGCCGGGCGCTCAGCCTGCGCCCGGCAGTGTCGGGAAACCGCGTCTACGCCGCCGACCATAGCGGGATCATCAGCGCGCTGAACGCGGCTGATGGCCGAGTGGTCTGGGAGCGCAAGACCGGCCGACCCTACAGCGGCGGCCCAGATGTCGAGGGAGAGCAGTTGGCGGTCGGCTCCTCGAGCGGCGAAGTGCTGCTGCTCTCAACCCGCGATGGCAGCCAACGCTGGCGTGCCCAGCTCAGCAGCGAGATCCTCTCCGTGCCGCGCCTCATCGGCGATCTTGTCGTGGTTCACAGCATCGATGACAGTATCTACGGACTGGATATCAACGATGGCAGCCAGCGCTGGCGCTTTAGCCATCAGGCGCCCATCTTGACCCTTCGCGGCAGTAGCAGCCCAACCCCAGGCCCAGACGGCATCATCGTCGGCATCTCCAGTGGTCGACTGGTCTACCTGGACTACACCCAGGGCATACCGATTTGGGAGGTGCTCGTCTCGCCACCCAGCGGCCGCACCGAGCTCGAGCGGATCGCCGATATCGACACCGACCCCGTCGTGCTTGGCGACCAGGTGTTCGTGGCCAGCTTCAATGGCGATCTGGCCGCCGTGGATATCGGCAGCGGCGCGGTGCTCTGGCGGCGTGAGCTCTCTGCCCATGCCGGTTTGGCGGCAACCCCGGAGTCGCTCTACATCACCGATTCCGATGATCAGCTCTGGGCCGCCGACCCCACCGATGGCGCTGGACGCTGGCGCCAAGACAGCTTGCGCCATCGGCAGCTCACCGCGCCGGTCGTGATCGGTAATGCGCTGGCGGTGGGCGATCTGGAAGGCTATCTTCATCTCGTCTCGCGCCGCGATGGCCGGCTGCTCGGTCGGCTAAGGGTCGCCAAGGCAGCCGTGACCTCGGCGCCTGTGGTGGTCGGCCAAACGCTCTATCTCCAACTCGACAACGGCACCATTGCCGCAGTCCGCGCCAGCGGCTCAGGCGCAAACCTGAGCGCCGAGTCTTCCGTCCCGAGCGGACAGGATTAAGCAGGATGCTACCGGTCATCGCCTTACTGGGTCGACCGAACGTCGGCAAGTCGACACTGTTCAACCGGCTCACCCGAACCCGCGATGCCTTAGTCGCGGATTTCCCTGGACTGACTCGCGATCGCCAATACGGCATCGGCCGCATCGGGCCAAGCCCCTATGTCGTCGTCGACACCGGCGGCATCAGCGGCGGTGACGGCATCGAGGCACTCAGCGAACAGCAGGTTCGAATCGCCATCGGCGAGGCCGACCGCTTGCTGTTCTTGGTTGATACGCGCGACGGCACCACGCCCGGCGATCTCGAGATCGCCGCAGAGCTAAGACGCACCGGCAAGCCGGTCACCCTGGTCGCGAATAAGGTCGATCATCTCGATTGGAATCTGGCCGCCGCTGAGCTGCACCAACTCGGCCTAGGCGACCCGCAACCCATCGCCGCCATCCAGGGCCGCGGTGTCTCGGCACTGATGACGCGGGTGCTCGAGGATCTACCCGACGCCGAGGACTCAGCAGCACCCGAAGAGGATCAGAGCGCCATCCGCGTGGCGGTCGTCGGTCGACCCAATGCCGGCAAATCAACCCTGATCAATCGGCTCTTGGGCGAGGAGCGCGTGGTCGTCTACGACAGCCCCGGCACCACCCGCGACAGCATCGAGATCCCCTTCGCGGTCGGCGAGCGTCAGTATCGACTGATCGATACCGCCGGCATGCGCCGCCGCGCGCGGATCAGCGAGCCCATCGAGCACTTCAGCGTGGTCAAGACACTGCAGGCAATCGAGGCCTGCCATGTCGCGATCCTGGTGTTGGATGCCCATGTCGGGATCGGCGAGCAAGACGCCACCCTTGCCGCCCATCTGATCGATAGCGGTCGCGCGCTGGTGGTCGCCGTGAACAAGTGGGATGGGCTCAGGCCCGATGACCGAGCCGCGCTCAAAGCCACCATCGAGCGCCGACTGCCCTTCCTCAACTTTGCCGAACAGCACCTGATCTCCGCGTTGCATGGGAGCGGCGTCGGGCTCCTACTGGAGGCCGCCGATCGGGCCTATGAGAGCGCAATGCGCACCCTACCAACCCCCCTACTGACTCGACTGCTCGAGGATGCGGTTCAGGAGCATTCGCCACCGCTAGTCCATGGACGCCGGATCAAACTGCGTTATGCGCACCAAGGCGGGCGCAATCCGCCGATCATCGTCATCCATGGCAACCAGACCGAGGCCCTGCCCGAGAGCTATCAGCGTTATCTGATCAAACGCCTGCGCGATGCCCTGCGCCTGCAAGGCACGCCGCTACGCCTCGAGCTCAAGAGCGGCGCCAACCCCTTCGCTGGACGCAAGAATGAGCTCACACCGCGCCAGCGCCAAAAGCGCGGTCGGCTGCGCGCCTTCGCCAAACGCAAGCGTTAGCAAGCATCCTGTCTTACTGGCAGACGTTCGGCTATTGGGCGCTATTCTCGGCGGCCATGGTCACCGGGCTGTCCGAGCGCATGCTGTTCATGCCGGGGATCACCTCGATCGATGAGCTCAAGCACGACTACCGGCTTAAATACGATCGGCGAGTGCAGAGCGGAGAGTTGGAAATGCCTCCAGGGAGAGCGTCCGCGGCACCAAGCGGCCACTCGGGCCAGGCAGCATGCTGACCAACTGACGCGACTGCTCGGGGCCGTAGCTGACATGGATGGGCTTGTCTGCGCCGTAGAAGTAGAGCCGATCGAAGGGCGTATTGTCAGCCACCCATTGCGCGACCTCGTGCATATCCTCATCGGCGATGATGAAGTCGACCGCAGCGCCTAAGCGCGGGCAGATGAGGTTGCCAAGCCGGTTGCGCTCGTGCGCAGCATGCTGATCGCGCTTCGGATCGATGCGCCCTGGAATCTGGCGCACCAGCGGCGGTGAGCAGAAGCCGTAAGTGAGCTGGATCATGCCAAACCAGTCGATCACCGGGTCCAGCACCTGCTCCGCCAGCTCCAGCAGCGCGTTGTAGCTCTCTGGCTGTTGCGGGAGATTGTCGATGCCGGCCCCCTCAGCAGCTAACCGCTGGTAGGTCTCGCCGCATTCGATCAGATCACGAAAGCGCAAGAACTGACCGCAAGAATCATCCAGCGCCGGCGCAGTCTGCAGGCGTCGAAGCCGCAGCCCGTCGACCTCCCAGCGGTGTCGCGCCAAGCGCGCGTCCAGCTCCGCCGCGGCCGGCCCGTAACCGGAGAGATCGAGCAACCCACGCGCCTCAAGCTGATCCAACGCCTCATCAAACGCAACCTGCTCCGGATAGCCCGGATGTTCCTCATTGATAAAGCGCGACTTGCGGTAAAGATACGGAGGCTCGAAGACCTCGCCATAGCCGAACAGATCCACATCCTGCTCGCGCAGCTTGATCTTCACCCGCTCCAGCATCCGCGGCAGCGCCCGACCGTCGAAATCGTCGAAGCGCATCAGCGTCAGCTTGCCGGAGCCGATGTGGATCTTGAGCAGATCGGCATTGTGCAGGTCGCCATAAAGCACGGCCGCCGCGTTGATGTAGACGCGCAGCAACGCCGGCAGCTGCTCGACCAGACTGGAATGCAACGTCAGCGAGCCGTACAGCGTGCGCTCAGCTCCGGCCTCCGCCTCCGCGAGCTCAAGCCAACCCAGACCATGCTCCCACGCCTCGCGACAAGCCGCGGTGATCGCCTCGACATCGGCGATCCGCAGCAGGCTTGCAAAGCCCGCGGTGCGCGCTGCTGCGTAATCCCCAAAGAAGGCCTTGATATCACGCTGCAGACCCGCCTCAAGATGCGTGTACGGACGGCGACGCTCGAACTGCTGCAACGCCAGATAGACCTCGAGATCCGCCATGCGCTCGGCCTCGGCACACTCAAGCAGCGCGGTGATCGCCTCCTCGCCCAGCGTCTCGCGCTGATAGCGCTCGAGGAACAGCAGCGCCTTACTGAGACTGCCGAAACCCTCACTCAGCGCCAGCAGCTCGGGGGCGTCGAGATCCGCCTTCTCCGGCCGCCGCCCCAGACTGAGCCACTGCTCCCAAAGCCGCTCGAGCAGCGCTTGATGAGCGGCATACTGCTCGAGACGTCGATCCCGACGCTGACTGATGCGCGGCGCCCGCGCCGACCGCACCGATGCCGACGCGGGTGCCGAAGGATCACGCAGCCGCGAGCGCCGACGGCGATAGCGCTCGACCAAGAACCGCTGCTCGGCATCCTTATCGCGGAAGACATAGAGCACCCCAGGCGCCACCGGGATCGGCTCCTCGTCCAGCGCATCGGTCAGGAACGCCTTGATCTCCTGCTGGGTGAAATACTTCTGGAAGGTCTGGCGCTGAGTGATCACGCCATCGCGAAAGCACGTCCCGCGCGGATCATTCTGGTTGGCCAACATCACCGAGACCACCAGCAACCGCTCAGCCAGCGACCAGGCCCGCTGCAACGCCTCAAGCCGCTCATCGAAATCCTCGATGACGTTGATGACAAAGCCGAGATTGACCAGATCAGCCGACTGGATCGGCTGCTCAGGCGCGAAATACGGGTCCCAACCGCTCGCCGTCAGGCCGTTCTCGCGCAGCCCGCGCAGATCGTCGCCGCGCCCGCAGCCGTAGTCGAACAGTCGATATTGGCCATCGAGAAAGCCATGCCGCGCCAGGCTCTGGATCGGCGCCGAGAAGCCATAGCGGACCATCGCGGTGCGATGGCGCGCCGCCTCCCAGCCGGCGGGCGAAGGTCTTGCGCCATCCGCACCGGAGCCTGCTCCAGGCGCTGGCCCACCTTCCGGCAGGCCGTACAAGCTACCCTCCAGCTCAGCGCCGTGGCTGGCGGCCTCGCCGGCAGCTAGAGCCTGCCGCGCGCGATCTCCCTCTCGATCTTGCTGGCCATCTCCCTCGCGATCTCCCGCGCCATCGCCATCGTCCTCAACATTGCCGAGCGGCACCAATAGATGCCCGTCGAATCGATAGCCCTTGGCGCGCACCAACTCCAGCCATTGTCGACGGTAACCAATGCGGGTGGTGTCTTCAAACAGACCAATCAACTCGGCTGCCTCGGTCAGCGCCTGATACTCTTCCAGACGCGGATGATCAGCCGGCAGCAACAGCTCCTTGCGGTGCAGGATGGGCGGATTCAGCGAGTCGGCATAGGTGCGATAGCCCACCGCGCCTGTGGCCGGCTCAAAGCGCCAGCTCTCGCGCAGCGCCGGGAAGGGATCATCAAAGAATGCCGGATAATGCAGCAGCGCAACCTCGCCGCTCTCCGCATCGAGCCGCACAACATTAAAGCCGACTCCGCGCTCGACCCCGACCGCCTGCTCAGCGGCGACAACAAGCGCTTGCCAATCGCTGCCAGCGCTCGCTTGCACAGTCGTGAGTGCATCGATGTGCAGATAGGTCCGCCGACCGATGGTTTTACCTCGATGAGCGAGCGCCATCGTCCTGGCCAATCGCCTCTCTGATCTCTAAATCCAGCGACACAAGATCGCTGAAGCCCTTAAGAGCATCGACAAAGGCAGACAGCCTCATATCCATCGCTTCACCTCCGCTCGGACAGGCTCGCCAAACTCACCTCGCAGCATTGCGCGAATAGCGTCTTCCGATAAGCTTATTAAGTTAGAGCGATTCATGACTCGATACAACCCCGGTAGCCGCGAAGATCGTCAGCAGCAACTCGTCATCATCAATCAGTCGATACTCTGGGCGGCGCCCGGAGAGTCTTTCACTATTCTCAAAGATGATCCGCACACCCTCACCACGCTTGTCCATGTAGGTTTGTCGGTCGCTTTGTAGCCAAGACAGCTCCGTTGGCACTGGGCATTTTGCGAGCAGACTGGTCAGTGTCTCGTTACGAGCCGATTGCCGATACAGCAGACTCTCAATCGTCATCGCATTTGGAATCGAGCCAGGTGAATAGAGCTCGAGCCGATCAGAATACAATCGCAAGCGAATCTTGGCGCCATAGATCGCGTAATCACGATGCGCCACAGCGTTGACCATCGCCTCAAACACCGCCGTCAGATCGTATTGCGGAATATCCCTCCTGCCCATTGTCTTGACCGCCGCCACCTTCATATTTCGCGCAACGAAACGACAGGCTTCGCGCACCTGCTCATCAAGTGGCCCAGAGAGATCACGCGCATCCAGTTGATAAGGAAGATTCCCATCGGTTTCCGCGGGTGATGTGCCATGATAGGCAACTGCCTGAATAAAGGCATTCGGCATCCAGTCACGCGGCTCGGCGGTGGCCATCAATACACCGCTCACCGAAGGATGCAGCTCACCTTGGTCATCCCGCGCGGCCAGGCCCAATTTAGATAAAAAGTCAGTTGCTTCGTCGCGACTCCGAGAGGTGCGAAAACGCTCATAAAGCGAGGCATCAAGCGCAGACAGAGGCGCCTGTACCACAGGCTGGTCATCAAAGCGAATCAACCGAGTCTGGCTGCGTTGCTGACCAAGGCGAATGATATATTCGGTCGACATGCGTCGCTTGCTACTGCCGATTCGATAGAAATGTCCATTCGGGCTCTCATGAACGAATAGGCTTCGCGGGATATCGACCTTGAGAATCGGCTGGGGCTGTCCCTGCGCATTGGGCAGTCTCCATTTCTCAATGCGGCAGAGCATGGGCGGCTTGATGCGATCCGCAATTACGCCTTGCAGCCACTGCTCAAGCCGATCCAACTCCTCAACACTGAGACCTTGAGGCTGCTTGCTCCCCTCATCGAAACCTAAGATCACAACCCCGCCCGAGCTATTGGCAAAGGCCGCCAACTCATCCGCAAGCCCATCGGCATGTGGACCAGTAACTCGCTCGCCGCGAAACTGCACCGCCTTGAACTCGAGGCGACCGTCTTCGCCAAGCTGGATCTGCTGCAAAAGCGCGTCTTCAGTATCGAACATCACAGGCTCCTTCTAGCTCACCAATCCTCTTCCTCGAGATTCATGTCGTCACGCATGTTGTCATGGTGCTTACCTAGAAAACGCAACGCCCCCAGCAATAAGAACTCCTAGGGGTGCCATTTTAGGCCATCTCAGCTGTCAGGAGGCTAATCAGCTCCCGCTGACGCTCCTCAGGCAGTCGCCGAATGCGCGCAATAATGTCATCCATACTCATCTGGTCATAATGCATCGCCAGGGCATGGGCGATCGGCGCTAGCTCGGCGCTTTCCCCTGCCGTGAGGCTGTCAGGCGGGTTCTCCAACGCCTTCAGCAGAAACTCGGTCTCGGGCTTACCGAGCGTGCCGATGTCCTCAGTCGCCGGGAACTGGCTTCGCCACTTGGCCAGGCGTTCCAGGCGGGCCTCGTGGTCCAGCGCATGCCGGCGCAGCGCAAGGGCCTCGCGCAGGGCTTCGACCTGCTCGCGATGCGCCTCAGCCAGATAGCCAGGCGCGGCGGCCAGTTCCTTCTCCAGGCGATCACAGTCAGCAGCGCTGGCGTTGGCCATCGCGCTAGTCAGTTGCTGACGTGGCTTGATCCAGTCCTCTGATCGGCGTTGAGTCGCCTCGACCCGTTCCTTGGCCAGCGCCTGATAGAGCGCGGCCATCTCCCAGGCCGGCTCGATCTCCTGCTGCTCAAAGTCTTGCGTCAGTGTCGCCAGTTGATCGCTGATCTGCTGTTGCAGTAGCTCCTGCTGACGCTCGGGCGAGACATCGTCCGCGGTCCAGGCAGCGCTATCGGCAATCACGCGCTGCAATTGCACGGCCAGATCATTGATGTCGCCGAGATCCGGCGTCTCGACAAAGATGGCGCGCAAGCGGTTGACCTGAACTAACGCTTCGCGCACAGCCTCTTCGCGCTCCAAGCGCAGACTGTAGACCGCGCTGAGCTGCTTGTTCTGGTCTTCTAAGACCTTGCGCAACTGTTGCTGTCGATGCTCAATGGCCTTGATCCGCGCGTTGATCTCCGCCTCCCCGAGCACCGACTGAGTCTTCTTGATGCCCTCGATCAAGGCATCGCCTTTCGCGATCCCATCGCGCAGCTCGCGCACCGGCGTCGAGCTGTTGGGCTCGGTTTGGCGCGGATAGTCATCGCTTTCGTTCAGGATCAGGATGAATTGCTGCCGCTTCTCCACCTGCATGATGGAGCGCTGCGCCTGCTGCTCGAGCGCCTTCGCCTCGGTCACAAAACCCAAGTCTTGCAGGCTACTGATGGCCTTCTCCATCCGCTGTCTGAAGGCTCCAACCTCGGCGGGACTCTGACAGCCCTGCCGCGGAATCCAGCCGCCGACGCGCTCGGAGACCATCTCGCGTCCAATCGCCAACAGCTTCTCGCAGTCATTGCCAAACTGCTTCGGCCAACAGGTTCCGTCTTCGACCTGCCGGCGCTGGCGGAACAGCAGGGTCGAGATCCGCAACAGCTCACCGACCTTGTTCTGCCGCTCGGCGCGCTCGATCCCCTGCTCCCATTCAACCAGCTTCGCCTTGAACTCCCGCAGCTGGATCGCCGCCTTCACCGACTTGTCCTGCAGATACTTCAGCCGCCCTTCCAGCACCTCCGGTACCGGCTCAGCCTTCTGCATCTGCTGCGCTTCCCGATCCAGCTCGACCAGCGCCTGATAACGCTCCTCGGTCTCCCAGCGCTCGAGCAAGGCGCGCCAGCGCCCGGCACTATCCTCGGAGAGAAACCGTAGCGTCGTCTTGCGCAGGATCGCGTCATCCAGGAAATGCTTGCCGCGCTGTGCGGGAAACGCCGACGTGACCCAATCCATCGCCGCCACCATCTGACCGCCGTGCTCGATTCGTCGCGGTGGATGCTCGCCGCCGATCAACAGCCCCAGCAACACTGCTGCCGAAGAGGCATTCAGGCCATAGGGTGGCGCCATCAAGGCCTGGTAAGACACCCAGAGGCTGCGCCCTGGATCATCGCCATGCACCTGCTTGAGCCAATCGAAGGCCAGCTTCACCTCAGGGTTCTGAGGCTCGGTGAGCTTGCCGGCCGAGGTCAGTGCACGCCAGCTGCGCACCAGTACTTCCGCCACCCGATTCTGCAGCCGCCGTGGCTGTGCCGGCACCCAGTTGCCGTCGATCTGACGCATCATCAGACTGCGCGCCAACTGGCTGGCATCCGCCGCCCCGCCACCACTTGAGGTGGTAAAGCCATCGAACGGAAAGGGCAGCGCCTGCGGATAGACCCGCGCAAAAATCTGCTCGCCAACGCGCGACAAGCGCCCCGTGGGCACATCGCTGATGCCCGCTACCCAGTAGAGACGCTCCTTGATTCCCTCCTCGACCGCTTCCTTCAGCGCCCGCTTGCTGCGCTCCTGCTCTTCCGGCACGAAGCGGCGAAAACGCTCCCGCTCTTCCGCCGACAATTGCTCATCGAACAGATACAGACGCCCGAGATGATGGGCGATCGCGCCCGTGCGATCGGCAATGCCCACCACCCAGATCGGCGCCGCAGGCTGCCCAATCCGCGCCAGCGCCGCCGTGAAGGCAGCCGACAAGCGCTGATCGATGAGCGCGGGATCATCCTCGGCATGCAGATAGAGATAGATCACCCGGCCCTTAGCATCCTTCGGCAAACTCGCCTGTTGCCAGTCCTCAAACGCAGTCTTGACCGCCGTTTCCAACGAATGGATGTGCGCACACTGCGCCTCAAAGAACCAATCCGGGGTGGCGATCTGACGGCTGGAGCCAAAGCCGGTCTCGATATTGCCGATCTCGCTATCGGCCGCACCACGACCGACGAACAGATCGCGCACCATCTCCGCCGTGATCGTGTTTTGACGCTGACGCAGCCACTGCTGGAACTGCCCACGCGTCGAGGCATCGGCAATCAGCTCGTACTGACCGAGGTCCGCATTCCATTCCAGCGCCCCCAGATCCGCGCTCAGGCGTTGCAGCGCGACCTGCAAGGTCTGCGGATCGAGCGCCGTCGCCTCCGCCAACAGCTGCCCCGCATCCAACTGCGCCTGCTTGCCGACGCGCATCTTTTCCAGCGCGGCAACGCCCGCCAGCAGCAAGCGCTCGGCGTCACTGAGATGGCCCTGAAACTTCTCCAGCAGCAATTGCAGCGTCTCGGCCACGGTCGCGCCGGTCTGCTGCTCAGCGGCGATCATCTCCGGCAGCATGCTGCGCAGCACCAGCTCCGCCGCGCTCACCTGACGCAACCGCGCCGCGCTCACCGCCTCCTCGTCGCCAATGCGCTCGACCACATCCTTGATAAAGGTCAATGCCGAGCGCGACTGCACCAGATCGCGCTGACGAGTCAGAAACCAGGTCGCTAGCGGATGCAGCGGCCAGCAGCCCCGGGCAATCACCCGCGCGCAGCGCTCGGCATCGCTCCAGACCGGATACCGCTCGAATTCCGGCAGCGCCCGCGACAACCGCTGCCAGGTTACCTGCTGTTGCCGCTCCGCTCCGGTCTGCTCCCAGATCGCCGCCATGCCGGCCTCATCCTTGCCGATCATGTGCGCGAAGAGGGTTTCCAGATTGGTCGACAGATACAGCTTCTCCGCCGCATCGAAGCGCGTGATATAGCGCTGCAGTTGGCGCAGATCGGCGCTGCTGAAGCGCTTCAGATAGGCCTTTAGCTCATACTGGATCAGCCCGACAAAGCGCACCTTGCCGCTATGGTCTTGCACCCCTTGAAACAACTGCTGCAGCGCGGAATCACCGGCCAGCTGCGGCTTCTCGGCCGCATACTCCAGATAGCGCCCAAACTCATCGAACAGGATTACCACACCCGAGAATGCCCCATCCTCGCCGCAATAGACCTCGCACAGGGTCTGGATCAGCTCCTGCGCCGACTCCTGACCCGTCACCGGGATCGGCACACCGTTAGCCTCCGCGTAGAGCGCATCGACCTCGGTATAGATCGCCTCATCGTGATGACGCAGCCGCGCGCAGATCACATCACCATCCAGACCCGGCAGGCGCTTGCCGAAGGCCTCGGCGCGGATACCCAGGTTGCGCTGTACAAACTGCTCCGCGGTCTGAAAGCGCGGAGACAGCTCGCGGATGGCGCCCGCATCCACCCCATAACGCTGCAACTGCGCGAACACCGCCTGGCTCAGCGCGTTGCCCAAATGGAAGCCGGCCATGCCATCTAGACACAGCACCAGCGCCGGCTTCGACAGCTGAGACACCGACCTGGCCAGCGTCGCGCCGATCTCGGCATCCGCCTGCTGCACATTGGCGATGATTTGCGCAGCGGTCGCATCAGTGGGAGCGCTCAACAGGCAGGCGATGGCGGTGGAGAGATGCGACTTACCAGCGCCGTAACCGGCCACCGCCAACCAGAACGGATTGCGCTCCTCGCCGCGCTGCCCAGCCAGCAATGACGCCAGCAGATCAGCAACCAGGCTCGCGGTATCTTTCAGCCGATAGCCGCCATCGATGCCATCTTGTCGCGCGTCGCTCGCGCCGTGATAGCGCGGGCCATGAAACAAAAGGCGGTCGCCGCCTCACGCGCCAGCTCTGGCCGCTCCTGCACCCAGCGCAGCTGCACGGCGCCATCGAAGAATCGTTCGTCGTTGAACCGAACCAGATCGCTGATTTTCATGGACCGCTCCTGATCGAGAACTCAATGCTGCCTGAGTAGCGACTCCAGACTGTCGGCGGATAAGATGGCTGCTGACCAGTCCTCCAAGACGGCTTGATCTGCTTGCGTCAGGCGTTGTTCAGCCCAATCCGGCAGCTCGCCGAATTTCAGCTGGATCTGCGTGCCGAGAAGCCGTCGGGCTTCTTCTTTCTGGCCCTCTCGGCGGCCTTGCTCAATAAATCGCTCGGAAAATCGCATCATGGTTCCAGCCTCTTGCGGATAACGTTGGCGGTACTGTTCTAGCTCGGCCTCATCCATCATGGCGTAAACATCAATGAAGTCAGCATACTTGAGCCGGCGTTCGGGATCGGGCTCCAGATCCATCAGCCCTCGGGTCGCGGCGGCGATGACCTCGAACTTTTCGTCCGGGGTGTAGGCCATGGTCGGCAGCGTGAGCCGCGCAACCAGATTGCTGCTGGTCAGGTAGTCACGCGCCGGGGTGGCGAACAGCGCACGGTGCAGGTAGTGAAAATGCAGGTAGACCTGCTGCTCGCTGCCGAGCCGCAGTTGCTCGGGGTAAGTGCCCGGATGCAGAAAGATCACCACCGGCACCACCCGCTCGGTCTCGCACAGCACCGACAGGTCTAGACAATAGTGCGCCAGGCGATGGATCGAGAAGCGCCGCGGATCGGTCTCCTCCTCAAAGACGAACAGCAGCGCGGCACGCCGACCATCCAGCCATTCGACGAGCAGCGGTACATCGAGTTCTCGGAATCGCTCGCCGAGACGCTCCTTGAGCTGCTCCTCGCGGATCGGCAGGATGCGCACG
>NZ_JAYESN010000006.1:0-98392 GCF_034860625.1 Lamprobacter sp. | reverse complement strand
GGTAGTGCTCCAAATCTGTTGGGTTAGCCAGCAAGCTGCTGATTTATAATGATCGAATATCATTCGATAACAGATCTGGAGCACTACCCAACACGGCGATGCTTGGCGTGAATCTGGCATTACGGTGAGTGGTGTCTGGTGAGTGATCCGCAACGTGCCTTCTTTGAGGAGCGCGCCGTCGGTTGGGAGCAGCGCTGTTATCCGCCCGAGACCCGCGCGCGGCTGTCCGAGCTGGTGGATGGGCTGGCAGACAGACTCGCGCTGGCCGAGGTCTCGACCCTACTCGACCTCGGTGCCGGGACCGGCGTCCTCGATCTGCTGGGATCTCGAATCTCGCGATCAGCGATCGTCCAGGGCTGTATCTGGCGCGCGGCATCGTCGGTGCGGGCGAGGGATGACTGGCATCATTGAGCGCGACGCCAGGTGGCTAGTCATACGTATGCCAATTTTGTAATATCGTTCGCTGGTGTTGGGGCGCGGAGCTGGACCGGAGACCATCATGAGGGGAGTCGGAAAGCAAGCAGTAGGCTGCGATCGGTGCCGGCGTGCCCTTCTCGGCGCGGTTGCGCTGCTGTCCTTGTCGCTCGTGCTGCCGCTAACCGCGAGCGCGGCCAATGCAGCCGATCCAAGCGCGGCACCGGAATCCTCGGTGAATCGGTCGCCGTCGCAATGGGTCGCGCTGGGTCCCGGTGCGTTGCGGCTGCTGGTCTATCTGCATGCGACCGACGGCCTTTGCGCGATCGAGGCGATGGAGCAGCGCGGCCCGAGTGGCCGGCCCTATACCTTCATGCTGGGTGATCTCAGCGAGCAGCTGCCGGTGATCGGCCCAGGTGGTGTTGGACGTCTTCCGGATCTCGAGCGTCTGTTGATGGTCGAGCCGGATCTCGCGGTTTCGGTCACGCTCGATGAGCAGCAGGTGCGGATGCTCAAGCAGCGCGCCGGTATCCCTGTGCTGCTGCTCAGCTACGGCGACATCGGCGAGCTGCAGCTGCCGGTGTTTGCCGACTCGCTGCGGCGCTTAGCGGAACCGCTTGGGCGCCAAGCGCGGGCCGAGGCGCTGCTTAGCGCCATCGATGTCTCGCTCGCCGAGCTGGCGATGCGGGTGGTCGACGTTGAGCCGGCACCCACTTACATCGGTGGCATTAGCCTCAAGGGTCAGCAAGGGCTGGCGAGCACCCAGGCGGGTCATCTGCCGATGCGTTGGGCGGGTGCCGACAACCTCGCTGACCAGATCGCCGAGACTGGGCATCGGTTTATCGATCTGGAGCAGCTATTGGCCTGGAACCCGCCGGTGCTCTTCATCGACGGCGGTGGTCTGCCTGCTGTGCTGAAGGAGGTTGCGATCAATCCGGGGCTGTTCGCTTCACTGGATGCGGTGCAGCGCGGGCAGGTCTTCGCGACCTTGCCGTTCAACTCCTACAACACCAATGTCGAGCACGCGTTGATCAACGCCTGGTTCATCGCGTCGAGGCTCTACCCCGACCGGTTCCCAGGGTTTGATCCGGTCGCCAAGGCCGATGTGATCTACCGCGACTTCTATGGCGAGCCCATGTATGCACGCCTGCGAGCCGAAGGGGAGGGGAGCCAGCCGGGGTTTGCGCGCGTTGATCTGATCACAGGCGAGGTTTATCCGCTGCCCGTCGATGGTGGCTGATGTTCGGCCTGGCGTTTAGGCCTCAGTGGTCGGTCGCCTGGGGCGGGGTAGCCTGATGGGGTCGAATGCCAAGCAGCCCGATCTTGCAGCCGATGCAGAGCGGCCGTCGCCGCGCCGAGTTTACCAGCGCTTGCTCCGTCAGCGTCTGCTGCTCGGCCTGGCCATGCTCCTTGCGCTTGCGGTGCTGCTGCTCATTGCGCTTGGTAGCGGCTCTTACCAGCTTGGACCGAGCGCGGTTGCAGCCGCGCTGATGTCTGGCTCATCACCGACCGACCGCGAGCAGCTGGTCGCAGCCCAGGTGATTTGGGGGCTGCGGCTTCCCCGTGTCTGCGCGGCGCTGGCTGCGGGCGCCTCGCTCGGCCTGGCCGGTGCTGTGCTGCAAGGGCTACTGCGCAATCCGCTGGCGTCGCCATTCACGCTGGGGATCTCACAAGGGGCGGCGCTCGGGGCGACCTGCGCCATTGTCCTCTTCGATGCGGGTGCGTTGCACGCGGTGGGTACCGAAGCCATGACCCTGCAGGCGCCGATGAGCGTGGTCGGCTTGGCGCTGACCGGTGGCCTCGGCGCAGCGGCACTGATCCTGCTGATCGGAACGCTGCGAGGTCTGACGCCCGAGGCGGTGGTCTTAGCCGGCATCGCGCTCGGCGCCTTTGCCAGCGCGGCGACCATGATCGTTCAATACTTCGCCTCCGACACCCAGGCCGCGGCGACCCTGTTCTGGACCTTTGGCGATCTCGGCCGCGCTGGCTGGTCCGAGGTCGCCTGGCTCGCGGCGGCGCTGGTCGTGATTGGGGGCTGGCCGCTGCGGGCGGCCTGGCACTATAACGCGCTCGCCTGGGGTGATGATCTTGCCCGTGGACTCGGTGTCTCGGTCGCCCGACAGCGGTTGATCGGCACCGCCGCGGCCGCGGCGCTGGCGGCGATCACCACCGCCTTCCTCGGCGTGATCGGTTTCATCGGGCTGATCGCGCCGCATCTGATCCGCCTGCTGATCGGCGGTGATCAGCGCTTTCTGTTGCCGTTCTCGGCGCTTGCCGGGGCGCTGATCCTGCTCGGTGCCGACACCTTGGCGCGGGTGCTGATCGCGCCGGTGATGCTGCCGGTCGGGGCGGTGACGGCCCTGCTCGGTGCACCGCTGTTGCTGGTGCTGCTGCTGCGCCAACGACGCTGATGCTTGAGATCGACCGACTGTCGTTTGACTACGCGCGGGGTGGTTCCAGCAAAGCGGTCGGTTGTCATGCCGGTCCTGGTTCGTCCTCTGACGCCGCTGCCAACAGCGCCGCGGACAACGGCGGTGCGTTGCTGCTGGACCAGCTCAGTCTTTCGGTCGCGTCGGGTGAGCTACTGGCGGTGCTAGGTCCGAACGGGATCGGTAAATCGACCCTGCTCAAGCTCATCGCAGGGCTCTTGCCGTGCAAGCAAGGCCGGATTTGCGTCGATACCACTGATTTGAGCGCGCTGAGCCGGCGCGAGCGGGCTCGGCGTATCGCTTATCTACCACAGATCACCGAGACCGCGCAGGTGACGGTGTTCGAGGCGGTGCTGCTCGGCCGTCTGCCGCATCTCGGGCTGCAGCCGAGCGAGCACGATCTTGCGATGGTTGACACCATCATCTGCGATCTCGGCCTGGCGCCGCTGAGCAGCCGGCGCGTGGGTCGACTCAGCGGCGGCGAGCTGCAAAAGGTGGTGATCGCGCGTGCGCTGGTTCAGGAGCCGCGACTAATGCTGCTCGATGAGCCGGTGAATCATCTCGATCTGCGTAACCAGATCGCGGTGTTGCACAGCATCCAGGCGCTGACGCGCGCGCACGCGCTCATCACCTTGGTCGTCTTGCACGATCTGAATCTTGCCCTGCGCTTTGCCGATCGCTTCCTGCTGTTGGGACCGCGTGCAGCCGTCACGACCGGTCGCATGGATGCGCTCGCATCCGAGGCTGTTGGCGTGGCCTATGGGATCAAGGTGATCCGAGGTGAGGTTGGGGGACTGCCGGTGATGGTGCCTGTGATATCCGCCGCTTGATAGTGGGGAGCCTGGTGGAGGGCCCAGGGCGAGAGATCTAGCTCAGTTTTAGCGTGCCGTTCGGGTGCAAGGGTACGGTGCGCAAGGCCCCGCTGCTGCCCTAATCGCAGCAGCGGGAAGCCGTACCAGAGATGGAATTCTCAGGGCATCATCGCGCTCCTGCCGCCTCGGCGCTCGCCGTCATCACCGCTTGATATTGCTCGGGCTCGAGGAGGGCGCGAAATCGATTTAGGGCTGCAATGCGAATGTCAGTGGCCTCGCGCTTCAGTTGCACCAACTCGTCGATCTGGTCCGCAACCGCGGCGCTGTCCTTGCCCTCTTCGAGCACCGCGCGCCGAATCGACCGCTCCAGCGACCAAGCCGCCTGGACGCGTTGGTGCAGCTGGGGTGGATAGACCTCCATGATCTCGCTGCGCAGGCTTTCCATCTGCTCGGAACTGACCCCGAAGCGCTGCGGGTCCTGGCGGATCAGCCGCATCGGGTGTGGCAGCGTCACCAGCTCACTGACCAGGAAGCCCGGTCGCTTGGACGCGGGTCCGGGGTTGGGCATGGGCTCGGCCTGAGTCGTGCCGATGGTCAGGAGCAGCGGGAGTGCGAGGAGCGGTGTTAGACGAAGACGCATGGTGCGAGATGCCTCCAATCGAGAGGTTGCAGGGAAGGACCGACGGCGCGGGTTGGCCGTCGCGGTTTGGAATCACGCTCAATACCGGTAGCGCACACCGAGATACCCAAAGGGGCCGGGGTTGGAGCCGATGCCGGTGTCGACCGATTCGTCGAGCAGGTTGTCGATGCCGGCGTAGAGTTCGAGACCAGTGATCGCTTGCGGTTGGTAGCTCGCCTTGAGGTTGACCAGGGTGTAGCCGGCCGCAGTCTCGATGCCCTCGGTGCTGGCGAACTGCTGCTCACCGGTGTAGGTGGTGATGAGCTGCAGCAGCCAGCCGGGGGTCGGACTGAAGTCGAGGGTCAGGTTGGCGAGTGTCTCCGGCGTCAGGAGCAACGGATCATCGCTGTCTTTGTTCTCGGTCGAAAAATGCGTGGCCGAGGCACGCACCCCGAGATTGTCGGTCAGCTGCAGCGATCCTTCGGCCTCCACGCCCTGGATTCGCGTCTCTCCAACATTGCGGAAGCTGTTGTAGCTCTGCAGGCCTTGCCCCTCGCGGACCATCTGGATGCGGTCTTCGACTCGCGTGTGGAAGAGCGTGACTTGATAGCCCAGTGTTGAGTTATCGCCAGCGAGGCCGAGCTCGATCGTCTCGCTCTTCTCGGGATCGAGATTCTCTGCGCTGGTCTTGCCGAACTCAGGCGCGATCACCAAGGCTCCGAGCATCGGGAAGCCTTGCGGATTGACCTGGTCGACATAGAGATCGCGATCGTCTGGTGCCTTGAAGCCCTGCGCATAGTTGGCGCGAAGACGCGCGAGCGGTGCGATCCGATAGATGCCGCCGGCCTGCACTGAGAGGTTCGATCCGCCGACCGAGTCATCGTCGTAACGGCCACCATAGACCAGGTTCAACCGTGGTGAGATCTGCCACTGATGCTGGAGGAAGGCCGAGCTGAAGCGGCGATTATCGGCGTCGTAGGCAGTTGAGTCGACTGCGTTGTCGCGGTGCTCGAGCCCGGCCGTCAGGGTCTGCTCATCCGTCGGTCGCCAGACCGCGAGTAGGTCGTTGACCCACTGCGTCATGGTGGTCTTGTTGATCGAGCTGGCCGAGTCGGCGCGGGTCGCATAGCCGAGGTCGGCATAGGGGATGGCGCGAATCTCGCGATCCTTGTCGTAATGGCCGTAGTGCAGCTGATAGCTGAATTCGAGGCGCTCGGTCGGCGACCAGTCCAGGGTGCCGGCCACATCGATGCGGTGGTTGTCGTTCTTCTGTCGCGCCGGCACATTCGCGACCATGATGGGTCCAGTTTGCTGCTGGCCTTTGCCTTGGCCTGAACCTTGGCCTGAACCTGAACCTGAACCTGAACCTGAACCTGAACCTGAACCTTGGCCTGAGCCTGAGCCTTGCTGCCGGAAGTTGCTCCGATAGCGCGTGCTGATGAACTCGTTCTCGCGCGCCTCCTGCACATAGTTCACATCCAGACGGAGCGCGATCTGGTCGTTGAGCTGCCAGTCCAGACTGCCGCCAAGGGTATCGACACGCGCCTGATCGCGGTAATCGACGCTGGTTTGGTAGCTATCCGGCAACGAGCGCCGAATCTGGGGGTTCGGAGACCTGGACGGGGGCATCAGGACACCAGCCTTAGGCACCCCAACGACAGCGGTCTCCTGTTCGCGATACGGCTGGCGCTGGATATGGTTGGCGTAGAGGCTGTAACCGAAGGTCTGATCACCGCCGCGCAGACTGCCGGCGATCTTGGCCCGTTCGGCCTGGCCATGGTCATTGGCACCGTATTGCACATCCAGATCGGCCTCGAAGCCATCAATCGGCTGCTTGGTGATGATGTTGACCACGCCGCCGAGGGCGTCCGAGCCATAGAGCACGCTGGCTGGGCCGCGAATGATCTCGATACGCTCGATCATCGCCGCCGATAGGCGCTCGAGCTCGAAACTATTGCTGAACTCGCCGGTGATGCGCCGGCCATCGAGAAGATAGAGCGTGTCGGATTGCCCGAGCCCGCGGATCTGCAGCGTGCGACCGTTCGGGCTCACATAGAGGTTGGGCGCGAGATCAAGGATGTCACGCAGGGTGGTGGCCTGCGCCGCCTCCACCTCGGCCTCGTCGATCAGCTGGATCGGCGCCGGAGCGGTCGTGATGTCCTCACGGGTGCGGGTGGCCGTGGTGACGTAGACCGGCGGCAGCACGATCTCGGCACTGATGTCGGACTCAAGCTCGACGGAGCCCTCGGCGTAGGGATCATCGGCGCGCGCGGCACTGATGCAGGCGCTCGTCATGACGAGCAGGGTGAGCAGCGGCGTCCAGCACTGATGGTGGAGAGGCCGTATGGATGCAGGCATGTTCAAGCTCCTCAGTCGGTCAAGTACAGCGATGACGAGTGGGTGGATCCCGTCGTGGCTGCCGATGCACTGAGGGCACCCGGTGGCTGGACGACTTCAAGAAAGGGGCGCGACTCGCCTGAGGTGGAGGGCGAGCCGCGCATTGCCGCGAGGGGATCGAGACTTAGCTCGGTGCCGGCGGCAATTTGGGCTCGCTGCTCAGTTCGTGCAGGTTCACCAGCTTCTGGATGTCGCCGTGGCTCGGCGTCGGCGATGCTTACTCGAGTGCAGTGGCATTGATCCAGAGCACCGCATCCTGCGATAGCTCCTTACCCTCGTATTCCTTGTCTGGACCGGAGCCGAGGCAGGCGAAGCCCCAGACGCCGGGGCGCGGGATGCCGAAGGTGAACAGCCCGTTGTCGTCGGTGATGGCGACGACGGCCGTGCTTGGCACCGGGCCCAAGGTCTCCTTGCTGAAGCTGTTGGCCTCCATGTCGATGTCACTGTTGATGTACTCGATCTCGCACTCGACCCCTGCGGCCGGTTTGCCCTCGGAAAGCAGCTGACCGGTGAAGGTGCTACCAGCAAAGACCTGATACGGCTTGTTCATCGGCATGATCTCGGTCGGCAGGCCGAGCGGCTCGTTCCAGCCGGTGGGCATGGCGCCCTTGTTGACGATGGTCTTGGTGATCTGCTGGATGTAGACATCCTCGGCGCCTTCCATGTAAGGCGCCGGCACCAAGCCGAATAGGTAATCGCCGTTGCGCTGGATTTTATAGGTGGCCTTGTAGGCGTCCGCCGGCTCGTCCCCAGGCCCCTGCCATTCGACGGCCTTGAGGCGATCGGTCAGGTCTATCTTCTCGCCCTTGAAGACGACGAAGAAGTCCTCTGGTTGGCCCATGTCCATGCTGTGGCTGTTCTCCATCGGATGGCCGAAGACCAGGGCGAGATCGATCTCGGCGGGCTTCTCCAACATCACCTCGGGGGTGTAGAGCAGCTGGAAATGCGCCTGGGCGTTGCCGGCGAGGGTCATGGCAAGGGTCATGCCGGTGGCGGCACTGAGCAGAACGGGGCGTTTCATCGTCTTAAGTCTCCTAAGGAGCAGGGGGGGAGGGTGTTCAACAGGCTTCCAGCGCCGAATCAAATCGATCAGCCTGAGTGAGGTCTTGGTCTACTCAACGATGTCGCTGCCAGCGATCTCGATAGCGTGGCCAGGACCGGCGTCGAAAACGACCTTGTAGTCGCCGTTGGGCTTGTCGAACTCAAACTCGCTGTACTCACTCATCTCGCCCTCGATCACGACGTTGTCATTCGCGTCCAAGATGCGAATACCGACACCCGCGGCAGAGGAGCCATCGGAGAATCCGCCTTCGCACAGCACGGTGCCGTCGCCGTTGTCGTAGCAAGAGCAGAGTGGGGTGTGGGCAAGCGCAGTCGCCGTTCCAAGGGTCAGTGCAAGTGCTGAGGCCATGAGCAGTAAGCGCTTGCGGTTGAGAGTGGGGAATAGAGGGAGGGTCAGGGAGCGAGTCAGTGAGCGAGTCAGTGAGCGAGTCAGTGAGCAAGCGATCGATTGCGGCATCGGGTCATCTCCGTGTCTGAACGTTTCGCCACAATCCTAGCGTTGTTTTTCCGAGATGTAAATAACAAACGATCGCATTTGCGTTTCGATTGCTGACTGGATTACTATCATCACTCCACTGGATGACCCTGAGCTTGATGGGGCGTCCCATCAGTCCAAACACCGATACGTCGCCCATCGATGGACGACCCTGAGATCGTCAGCTATGTCCAAGATGCCCGAGCGCGGCGGCGCGCGAACCCTGAACGACATTCGCCCCGGCGGGCGCGTGCGCATCCACCGGCACCATGCCGAGGCTGCGGTCCGCCAACGCCTGCTGGATCTGGGTCTGATGCCGAACGTGGTGGTGACGGTGGTGCGCAGCGCGCCCTTGAACGACCCGATCGAGCTCAAGCTCGAGGCCTCGAGCATCACCCTGCGACGCCGCGAAGCCATCACCATTGAGGTGACCCCCGAGGAGACCCCCGAGGAGACCCCAGAGGAGATCAAGCCATGAGCAAGCGCGATGGGGTCCTAGTCGCCCTAGCGGGCCAGCAGAACGCCGGTAAATCGACCCTGTTCAACGTCTTGACCGGCGCTCGACAGCATGTGGCCAACTATCCCGGCGTGACCGTCGACAAGAAGTACGGTCAGTACCGCGACGAGGTCGGTAGCGTCTACACCGTGGATCTACCGGGCACCTACAGCCTGACCTCGTTCTCGCTCGAGGAGCGGGTGGCGCGCGAGTTCCTGCTCGGTGATCGGCCGGATGTGACAGTCAACGTGGTCGATGCCTCCAATCTGCGCCGCTCCCTGCATCTGACGCTGCAGATCCTGGAGATGGAGCTGCCCTCGGTGTTGGCGCTGAACATGATGGACGTGGCCGAGGGACGAGGCATCCAGATCGATCAGCGCCTGCTGTCCGAGCGACTGCAGCTGCCGGTGGTGGCGACCGTCGGGCGCAAAGGCCAAGGCCGCGAGTCGCTGCGTGAGGCCGTACGGGCCGAGGCGCTACGGCAGATCGAGACGCCGACGCCACCGCCGGTGCTGGTCGACTATGGCGCGCTCGAGCCAGTCATCGTCCGGGTTCAGCAACGTCTAGCGCTGTTCAAGACAGTGGCCGATCTGCCCCAGCGTTGGCTTGCACTTGAGCTGCTCGAAGGTGATAGCCAAGCGGTCAACATCTTGGTCGAGCGGCTCGGGGAGCCGGCAGCACGACCGCTGCGCGAAGCCGTTGGCGCCTTGATTGCCGAGTTTGAGCAGCGCCAGGGCATGGAGATCAGCGATTATGTCGTCGGCTGCCGGGATCGGGCCGTTGAGCGGCTGCTCGATGGCGTCGTCAGCGGCGCCGAGCGCAGTCGCACGACCTTGACCGATCGGGTCGATCGGGTGGTGTTGAATCGCTGGCTGGCGCCGGGCTTCCTGCTGCTGACCGTGTTCGCGATCTACCAGGTCTCGATCGTCTGGGGCTATGAGCTAACCTACGTCACCTGGCCTTTTCTGGCGAAGGGACGCGAGCTGATCGCTGGGCTGCTACCGAGCGCGCACTTCCTGGTCGATCCCTATGTGCGCTCGCTCGGGCTCTGGCTGGTCGATTCGGCCAACACATTGCTCAACTATGTGCCGATCTTCATCATCCTCTTCGCCTGCATCGCCATCGTCGAGGATTCTGGCTACATGGCGCGTATCGCCTTCATTCTCGACAAGATCCTGCACCGCTTTGGGCTGCATGGCCAGAGCACGCTGCCGCTGATCCTCGGTGGCGTGTTCGCCGGTGGCTGCGCGGTGCCCGGCGTCATGGCGACCAAGGGCATCCCCGACAATCGCGCGCGCATGGCGACCATCTTCACCGTGCCGTTCATGAATTGCCTAGCCAAGGTGCCGCTCTACACGCTGCTGCTCGGGATCTTCTTCGTCGAGCACAAGTCGCTGATGATGTTCTACATCTCGACCATGACCATCATCTTCGCGCTGCTCGTGGCCAAGCTGCTGACCAAGACCGTGCTCAGCGGCCAGGAGACCTCGCCGTTCGTGATGGAGCTGCCGCACTATCATCTGCCCACCTTCAATGGCGTCGCGCGACGGGCGCTCGAGCGCACCTGGCAGTACATCAAGAAGGTTGGCACCGTGGTGCTAGCAGTCGCGGTGGTGGTGTTCGTGCTGCTGCACCTGCCGGGCCTGCCAGAGGAGCGTAAGGCGCATTTTGCACAAGAGGCGGAGGCCGCCATCGAGCGCTTCGAGCAGGCGCTGGCGGACAATCCCTATCGCGAGATCGCCACCGGCCCCAACCTGGTGCCGCTGATCAACTATCACAGCGACTATCGACGTGCGAAGTTGAATGCCTCCGGCGCCGAGGCCTCGCAGCGGGTCACCGAGCGCTTCCAGGCGCGCAATGCCGACTTCTATCCGCTCGTGATACGCGGCGGCGATCGCGATGCGAAACAGGCGAGTGGCGCGCTGCGCACGCTGGCACGCGATCGCCAGAAGTTGCGTCTGCAGATGCGCGAGGAGCGCATTACCTACTCGATCCTCGGCACCATCGGCCGCGGTATGGAGCCCGTCACCCAGTTCGCTGGTTTCGATTGGAAGATCAATGTCGCGCTGCTGGCGTCCTTTGCCGCGCGTGAGAGCAGTGTCGCGACCCTGGGTGTGCTGTTCCAGCAGGGCGACGACGAGAACCAGACGCTCGAGGAGCGCATGGGCCAGGAGACCCGAGAGGGTGGCGCCACCGCGTTGCTGGCGGTGTCGATGATCCTGTTCTTCGCCCTGTATCCGCCCTGCCTGGCCACCACCATGATGGTCAAGGTACAGACCGGCTCCTACAAGTGGATGGCGTTCTCGATCATCTTCCCGACCATTCTCGGCTTGGCCGTCGCGAGCGCGGTCTACAGCATCGGTACCGCAGTGGGCGCGACCGGCATCGAAGCCATGTCGGCGGTCTATTGGGGCGCCTTCCTGCTGTTGCTGATCGTTGGTCTATTCAGTGACCGCAAGGCGAGTCGGCTGCTGCGGCAGCGGTTCTCGGAAGGTTAACCTGAATCTCACGCAATTCATCTGCCGGGGGTACGCGGCGCCATGAGCGTTAGGAAACTGGCCTTGACCACAAGCAAGCGCCTGACCACAAGCAAGCGCCTGACCGCGAGTGCGCCAAGCCGTCTTGAGTTGAACGCAGAGGGAATGAGAGATGGTCGAGCCTGACCCAGGATCGCAAGCACACACAGCGTCGCCAGACCGTCTGTTGGCTCAGATTGAGACTGAGACTGAGATTGAGACTCAGACTGAAAGTGCGCGGAAGGATGACAGTCTGGTGCAGACCTCGCCGCCATTAACGCTGGTCGATGCTGGAATCATCGCGCTGATCCTGGGTGTGGCGCTTTGGTATCTCTACCGGCAGTTCTGGCGCAAGCGCGGCGCTTGCGGTGGCTGCGCCAAGGGTACAGGTGGCGGTTGCGCGGTCGCGCGCATGGTTGCCAACGCGTCGACATCGGCGCCATCGCCGCGCTCGCCCCAGGTGCATCCTGTCTCGGTCGATGCCGAGCGCAAGCGATCCAAATGACGGCCGCAATCCAGGTCGAGCAGCTCGCGCACCGCTATGGGCGGCGCCTCATCTACTCGGATCTGAGCTTCAGCATCCCGCAAGGCAAGGTCGTGGCCTTGCTCGGCAAGAATGGGGTCGGCAAGACCACCTTGATTCGGCTGCTGATGGGCTTTCTGCGCCCGAGCGCGGGCTGCTGTCAGGTCCTCGGCGAGCCCTCGCATGCGCTCTCGCCGGCGACGCGGGCGCGCATCGGGCTCTTGCTCGAGGGCCATCTGACTTATGACTTCATGACCATCGCGCAGATCGAGCGCTTCTATCGGCCGTTCTATCCGCGCTGGCGGCGCGAGCTGTACTTCGATCTGGTCGATCGCCTCGGCCTGCCCCATGACCATCGTATCGGCAACATGTCCTGCGGCCAACGCTCGCAGGTGGTGCTGGGGCTGATCTTCGCCCAGGACCCGGACCTGATGATCCTCGACGACTATTCGATGGGGCTCGATGCGGGCTATCGGCGGCTGTTCCTGGATTATCTGCTGCGCTTCCTCGACGAGGGCGGCAAGACCGTGTTCGTCACCTCGCACGTGGTCCAGGATATGGAGTCGCTGGTCGATGAGGTGATCTTCCTGCAGCGGGCTGGGGCACTGCGACAGCTGCCCTTGGCCGATTTCCGGCGCGATTTCCAGTGCTTCGGTTTCCGGGTCGAGGGCGGCTCGGCACCACAGCCGGACGGCCTGATCGAGAACGTCGACCTGCACGGCCGCGAGCCTGTGCTCTTCACCTTCGCCGACCGCGAGCCACTCGAGGCCCACCTGGCGACGCATTGGCCGCAGGTCCGACTTGGCGACGAACAGCCGCTGTCGCTCGAGGATGCCTTCATCGGCCTGACCGGGAAGTATTGAGAGGAGTGATCGGCCATGCGAGCGACCATGCTGTCGGCCATCTTTCTGAAGGAGTGGCTCAAGGTCCGCTGGGTCTGGCTCGGGCTGCTGGTGTTGCATGTTGGCATGTTGGTGTACCTTCTCCTCGGCATCCGCCATCAGTTCCGGGTCGAGCACTCTGAGATGATCTGGTACTGGGCCTTCGAGCTGCGTCGGCTGTTGTATGAGCCGATCCAATACCTGCCGCTGCTCACCGGGGTGCTGATCGCCATCGCGCAGTTTGGCCCGGAGATGCTCGGCGGGCGCTTTCGTTTGTCCCTCCACCTGCCGCTGCGTGCTGACCTGCTGGTCTGGAGCTGGGTCGGCTTCGGCGCGCTGATGGGGGCCTTGCTGGCGTTGTTGGATGCCGCCGCCCTGTATTGGATCATCGCCAGCTGGTTTCCCCATGAGGCGGCCGTCAGCGCCTTGCGCACGGCCTTGCCCTGGCTGCTGGGCGGTTGGATCGGCTATTTCGGCGCAACCCTGGCGCTGTTGGAGCCAGCCGCGCCGCGTCGCCTGATCTATCTGGGGCTGAGCGCGGCCTTCCTGGCCTTGCTCTATCAACATCGCGGCTATCAGGAATACGACCAGGTGCTGCCGGTGCTGATCGCGCTCGCGCTGCTGCTCATCCCGGCGGTGATCCTGCCCGCCCATCGCTATCGTCACCAGCGCTGACCCGGAGCTGACGCATCATGACTGCCAGGATTGCCCGCTGGTCCTTGTTGCTGCTGACCATCGTCCTGCTCGCGCTCTGGTGGCCGCTGCTCAAGGACCTGCTGTTCGAGTACCGCTACGGCAAGACCGATCTTTTCTACAGCCCGGTGCTCGAGCGCTTCGTCTACAAGGAGCTGCTCGGCGAGGGCCATCAGTTCATCTATCGCGACCAGGACGGTAACGACTATGATCGCCAGACCTTCGAGACCCTGATCCCGTTCATCTACTACAAGAACATGGAGCTGTGGGGAAAGCTGCCGTTGCAGCTCGCTGGCCAGAGCTTCGATAAGGCCCAGATCCAGGCCGCGCGCCAGGTACTGGAGCTGAAACCGGGCGAGCTGCCGGGGCATGCCCCGCGCATCCAGCTGTTTCCGCTGCTCGAGGCCAATCCCGGCCGCGCCCGGCTGCGCTTTCCGGAAGACATCCTGCGTCCCGGCGAGCGGCTGACCTTCATCAACAGTGATCACAACCGGATCGACCCCGAGCTGAGCGCGCGCTTTACTGAGGCATTGAGCGAGGCTAGCTTCGTCTGGCCGGTGCAGGCGACCTTCGGCCGGGTCTCGATCCTCAAGGCGTTCGATGCCGGTTTCTTCCTGCTCGATCGTGCAGGTGATCTGTTCCAGCTACGTCGCGTCAATGGCCTACCCGAGATCACGCCGGTGCCGTTGCCCGACGGGCTTGAGGTCCGTCATGTCAAGGTGGCCGAGAACAAGCGCGGCGACTCTCTTGGTCTGATCCTGGGCAAGGACGGTCAACTCTTCCTGCTCGGTCAGGATGGTGGCCGTCGGACCGCGGCCGGGCTGACCCCACTCGCGCTTCCCGGCTACGATCCGGAGACCATGGCGCTGAAGATCCTGTTCAATCCCCTGTATCGCACCGCGATCTACTCCGACCAACGCCAGATCAAGGCCGTCGCGATGAATCACGCCTTCGAGCCGATTGCGCACTATGAGCGCCTCATGGCGATGGCCGAGCCGCGCCTGGTCGATCGGGTCTGGGAGGCCTTGGTGCCGTTCAGCCTGGATCTGCGCGACCCCAACGGGCGCTATCTCCGGCTCAGCCTGGATGTCCACGGCCTCGCGGCGCTGCCGGCCAGTGCCATCGCGCTCCTGCTCGCCTGGCTGCTGCTGTGGCGACGAGGCTTGCGCTTTGTTGCCATGACGCCGAGCTTGCTGCTGGTGGCCGTCACCGGCGTCTATGGACTGATTGCGGTCGGGCTGATCCAGCCCGAGCCTTCGGACCGAGCCGTCGCCGGCGTCGCTGATCTCGGGCGGACGGCGATGGAGCAAAAACTGCCAGGCGCCACCTGAGCGATTGCGTGCTTGCAGATGTCAGCGCTGCTCAATCATCTGCTGCCGTTTCGCCGAGCCGAGGCGCGCGCCCCAGGGCGTCCGCCGGTGCTGCTGGTGATCGGCGCCCACCGCGAAGAGCTGAGCTTTGGCGAGGCCGTTGCCGCCCAGCTCGATCGCCAGCGCCTCGACCTGCTGCGCATCCCGGTCGGGATCTCGGGGCAGCGGCCCGGTCCGGACGCGCTTGAGGGGTATCGCCAGCGCCATGCCGAGCTCTATCGGCAGATCCTGGAGCATGTTCAGCCAGAGCAGCGGGTTCTGATCGATCTGCACACTGGCTTCGATGAGCGCCTGTGCTCAGCCGACGTGCTCTGTGGCGAACCGGCGCTGCTGCGCTGTATCGAGCACAAGGCGACGGAGCCCGGTGCAGCAGGCGGCGGTGGCATGCGCGCGGTGCGGCTGGTGGCGTCCGATCGCGATGCCGTGCCCAGTCCTGGAGAACGCGCGCAGGCCGCATCTTGGCCCTGGGTCAGTCCTGTGTTGCCAGAGGCGATTTGGAACCGTCGGCGCCCAATCTATGTTGGCGTCGAGGTCTATCTGGCCTCGTCCTCCTGTGCATCATCCTCCCGTGGAACCCTAGCCGAGGTGCGCTTGGCTGCGGCCGTGATCGAGGCCGTCAGTGACTGTGCGCTGTCGGTGCAGCGAACGATGGACCCGGGCTGAGTCTCAGACCACTCAAGTTGGGCGCAATCTAAGTCGCTGTCTCAATTCTACTTCCCGATGATCGCCCTCCAGTGGTGCTCAAATCGGGAAGCAGTTGATGGACAGTTTCTAAGGTTGTGCGCTCACTCATCCAGTTCGCGACGCAGCGCCCGCAATACCTCCCAGCGCCGGCAGCGCCGTGAGGTCGGACAGGATAAAAAGGCATCGCGCAGCCAGCCGCGCAGCCTTGTTTGTCTATCCCTTGTTTGTCTAGTGGATGAACGCTGAGCAGGCTCCGGCCTCCGAATCCAGGTTGTCGCATCCGCAGCCTGCGGTGCGAGTGCATCAATCCCTTCAGCCATGATGGGGTTGCGAGGGTTTCTGTTCGGCATCGCCTTAGTCTCTCCTGTTGCCCGATGAACAAACCTATCACAGCGGATAAAAAATACAAATTACTCGCATTAAAATTAGAGAATCGATGGTTATTTCGTCAGGTTTGGGGTTGACGCGCAGCTAAGAGGTGCTAACCTAAGTGAGAATCGTTCTCAAATTAGAGCGGTCCTCCAGCCAGCCCCGACGTCGAGATCGACGGCCAGCCGGATCTGTTCAAGACCACTTGGGCCTTGAGGCCCCATGACGGAGACACTGGCATGCAACAGCTTTCTAATGGCACCACTGACCCCATCCTCGCCCTTGATACCCTCCCGCTGCATCTGCCGCCTGAACAGCTCAAGGCGCGTCTCGCGGGCCTGATCCGGGCCTCGGTCAGTCAGGGCGCCGCAGCCGTAGCGGAAGCGGTGGTGCGCCATTTTCAGGCGCTCTCTCTGCACCCGCAGCTCGCGGCCGATCTGGATCAGCGCGCTGCCTATTGCCGTGGTGCGCGCCATTGGCGTGGACTGGCCGCGATTGGCGAGCGTTCTGTGAGCCACTGCGCTGGGCGCGTTCCAGCAGGAGCCAACTAATGGCAAGCCCATACCTGACCGATTTTAGCGCCGGGCTCGCTAACTTAAACGCCGAACCGCAGCAGGTTGCTGGGCAGAAGCCGCTATCCAGGCAGCAGCAGGCGCATGGCCCGGGGCAGGTGCTAGGGTCCATGCCCATGCCGCTGCAGCCTTCCGAGCAGGTTTGCTACCTCGGGCATTGGCCGGATCTTTTGGCGGATCTGGAGCTGCTCGGGCGCGTTTGGATCGAGACCGAGCAGCCCGGTCTTCGCATCGCCCAGCGTCAACGGCTCGGTGGACTGCGTGTGCAGGGCATGCTGGGTCATCTGGACAGGACTGAGTATCAACTACGAGTCCTGCTCGATCAGTGCTATGCACTGGCCTCCCAAGACGATCAACAGAGCTTGGTGATCGAAGACGCGACTCAGCAGCCGCTGGTGAGGGTTCAACTGGAGACAGGAACGCATCCGTTGCCGTTGCGTCTGCTCTTATCCAGTTTTGGGGCGAATGGGCGCCGCGTGATGCCAGTGCCACCGCAGCAGGATGAGCGGCAGATGGCGGCACTCGAGCAGCATGCCATCCACCGCTTGCAGCGCGATTGTCAGGCCTTAGAGCCAGAGCCGGAACGTCATGGGCTGGGCTTCCGCGATCTGGCCGAGCTGAGCGGGCGGCTGAGTCTGAATCCGGTGCCCTGGAGGCGGGCTGCAGCGCGCGGTGATGAGCCTGCGATCGCGGTTGATCCATCGTTGGTGCCCTGTGCGCTCGAGACGCTCGTCGATCAGGTACATCCGCTGGCGCTGAGCAGTGGAAGCAGCGGTTGGGTCAGCCGTTCGATCCAGCAGTTCTATGGCCACGCCTATGTCGATGGTCAGCTCTCCCTGCGCGGTGACCATGCGCGACTCGAGCTCGATGTGCGCGCGATCGACACTGCTTGGGTTGTCGGAGAACGCGCGGGCGAGATCGATCGGCGCTCGCTTCGGCTCTATGACGAGGATGGCCGAGCCATGGCAATCATCGCCTCCGCGACCGCTGCCGACCGCGACCACTGCGCAGACGCGTGGAGCACTGAGTTGGCCAACAGGGCCGAACCTTGGTCCGCAGTGAATTCCCCGTTGTGGTCTCAGGGGCGTACCCGATTCCGCCGAGACGAGACAAGACTCTGGACCACCTTAATGAACGCCTTGACCAGTTGAGTGCCACCTGATGTGTCAACAGTGTCAACGATTAAATTCTAAGCTGCGCCAAGCGATCTCGCGGACAGCGCTGCCTAGCGCCGACCTCGGGCCGGTCGAGGCGCTCGCTCAGGCGATACCCGAACAGGCGTCTGAACAGGCATCCGAACAGACCTTGGAGCCGCTGGCCGAGTCGCGTGGCGGCATCCGGAGACGCCGTCGCCTGTGGGAGATTTGGCATAAGTATCACTGTCCGATCATTGGCACCTGTCTCGAGGTCGACGATCTGCGCCGCTTGGCGTTGAAGGCCGGTATCAGGCTGCTGAAGGATGCGCAGAGCGACTTCGAGGTGCACGTCAGCTTCGTCGCCGCGGCGGATGAGAAGAACCCGCTCTCGATTGCGGTCCAGAAGGAGTTGGAGCGACGCTATGCGCGCAGCCTGAAACGCTTTGCGGCGGCCACATCCAGTGCGGCGCTGCTCGAGCTGTGGCAGCAGGCACTGGCCGAAGGCGAGGTGCAGGGCGCGTTCTGGGCGGTGATGACGCATGGGCTTGCCGATGTCGAGGTCCGCACGCGCGCGTTCGAGGACGTGCACATGCTCTCGCATCAGATCGGCGCCGGTCTGCGCGCGGACTTGGCTGCGCTGACCAAGGCGCGCAGGGATCTCGCGCGGTTGCGCCATGACAGCGAGAGCGAGGCCAAGCGGCAGGCGCGGCGGCTGCAGGCCAAAATCACCGAGATCGTGCAATTGCGCGAGCGCGTCGCGCAATTGAAAGGCATCGAGCAGGCCTATGAAGCGACGCGAGAGCGACTGCGCGAGCTTGAGGACGGTCGTGAGCTGCGGGCCTTAAGAGTACAGGTCGCGACGCTGGAGCAGGACCATGAGCGTCAGGGCCGCCGATTGGCCGATGCCGAGCTGCGAGCAAACGCCTTGGAGACCGGGCTGGGGGCGGCTGAATCTGAGATCGTCGATCTAACGGCGCAATTGAGCGAGCAGGTCAGCGCCTGTGAGGCCCTCGAGCGCCTTGTCGGGATTGACAATGAGGGTGTCCGCTGCAGCGCCCAAGACTGCGAGACCTGCGCTGAGAGTCACGATCGCATCCTGGACCTGGATCTGGCAGGGCGTCGCATTCTCTGTGTCGGCGGACGCAGCGATCTGGCGCCGCGCTACCGCGATCTGGTGCAGCGCTGCAACGGCGAGCTGATCCGCCACGATGGCGGCCTGGAGGACAGCCAGCAGCGCTTGGAAGCGGTGCTGGCCAGTGCCGATGCGGTGATCTGTCCGGCCGATGCCGTCAGCCACAACGCCTACTCGCGCACCAAACGCTTCTGCAAGCAGATGGGCAAGCCCTGTGTGCTGGTGCCGCGCTCCAGCCTGGGTGCCTTTGCTCAGGCCCTGACGGCGCTTGCCGATCCTCCCGACCAGCAGGCGCCGCAGGGTCCGTTCAGCCTTGACCATGAACGGGTGCTGCGCGCGCGTCAGGCAGCCTGAGATGAGCGACCTGACCTGGTCGGCTTGATGCGCATCTCCTTCAGACAATTGATTCAAGATGCTTGAAATTCCCAAAAAAGGGAGGGAGACCGCAATGCGGACACCAAGCAATGATCCGTTGACGACCCTGCGGACATCCGTTCGGATATCAATCCGAACATCCGTCCGGCATGGATGGAGGAAGGCTTGCCAGGTGGCTCGCGCGATGAGTGCAGGCCAGCCTGGAGCCGTCGGATTGATGCCAGCCGTGCTGATCGTCGGGCTGGCACTTGGTCTGATGCTCTGGGCCTTGCCATCACAGGAGGTCGGCGCTCGATCGACCTTGCCGTCGCTGACAATGCCATCGCATCTGGGCTCGCCGGCGGATCGCTGAGCGGAAAGCGGGTCAGGGATTGTCAGGCCGGAATGCAAGCGGTTATCATAACGCTTCAGTATTCAGAGCGCCGATCAGGAGCGACATGATGAGCGAAGCGGAGCGTGAGTCAGCAGGCGCGGGTGGGTCCCGGCATACGGGCGGTGGAGCAGAGACCGGGAGCTCGCCCGAGCAACAGGCGAACCCTGGGCCTTCACCGCAATCAGCGGCACGAGGGGCCGCGCAGCAGGCTCCAAGCCCGGTGGGGACTGTTGCCAGTGACGACTCCTTTAGAGCTTACCAAGCGCAAGGGGCGCCTGGCTATGCGGCCCAGCATCAGGCCTATGTCCAGCACCCATTTCAGCCTCAGACACAGCCCCAGTTCCAGCCGCAGCCTCACGATCAGCCCCAGTTTCAGCCTCAATATGATCCGCCTGGACATCAACCAGGCTATCAGCCTCAGTACCATCCCCAGCAGGCATATGCACAACGCGGCTATGGCTATCCGTATCCAGGGCCAGCCATGGGCGCCCCGGCCTATGCAGGAGCTGATGCTGCCCATCAGGCCGCGGGGTATCCGCCAGCGGGATATCAGAGCGATTCAGCGGGTGCGGCGATGCCTCACCAGGGAGCGCCCGCTCACCAGGGGGCGCCCATGGGAGCGCACGCAGCCGGGATGGCCGGTGCAGGGCAGGGGCCAGGTCCCGGCCCGCAAGCGGGCATGCAGCAACTGTTCGAGGAGCTGGCCGAGGGCGGCAATGGGCTCAACACCCTGACGCGGATGCTCAGTCTCGACGACACCGAGTTCTGGAAGGGGGCCTTGGTCGGTGCGGCCGCGGTGCTGCTACTGACCAACGACCAGGTCCAGGATGCGCTGTTCAAGACGGGCGCCAAGGCCAAGGGTGCGGTGAAGAGCGGCGCTGACAAAGTGAAAGAGCGCATGTCGACCGCATCCGAGAAAGTGGGTGATGCATGAGCGATGACCTTACCAACCGCGGGTTTCCGAGCACGGCCCTGGCGTCAACCGATGGCTGCTCGGCGATCGCTCAGCTTGCGCTACTCGGCGCCCTGATCGGTGGCTCGGCCGCCGCCGGCGCCAATATTCGTCGACTGCAACAGCAGGAGACGGATGCCGCCGGCGCCTTGGCCGACATTGGTCGAGCGGCCTTGGCCAGCGCGGCTGCCAGCGCGGTCGCCGGCGCTGCGGCGAGCGCCGTGCGCCAGCAGGGTCTATTGCGGCTCGGCGTGCTCTTTGCCAGTGGCACGGCGGTGATGTATGGCATCCAGCGCTACCTCGAGCAAGGTGCCGAGCCATGAGCCGGGCTGAGCATGGCATGCAGCGCCAGCGCCATGGGGTGGCCAAGAACCTTGCCGAAGGCATCGGCGGCCTGATCGTTGGCGCCGCGCTGGTGGTGCTGACCAGCCAATGGCTCAAGCGTCGCCGCAAGGACGCCTTGACCACCGATCACACCGATGCCGATGCCAAGACCGGGCGCGCCGATCGATCCGCGCCCGCAACCACCGACCCCCAGGCCTCACACTCATCCGGGAGCGACGCGAATGAGCCAGTACGATGACCGATCCTGGTATCCGCCCATGGCCAGTGGCCAAGGGACGCCAGCCTACTCCGTGTCTTGCAATTCAACGCCTTACAGTCCGAGCGCGGCGTTCCAGATGGCCAAGCTCGGCACTCTGATCGGGCTTACCGGTGCCGGCGCCATGAATCTGCATCGCTACCAGCAGGGCGAGCTGGCCCCCAGCGAGGCGGCGCTCAACACGCTACGCACCGGCGTTGCCTCTGGGTTGGCAACCGCGGCGGCAACCCTAGTGGCCAGTCAGTTTCGCAGCCCGACCTTAGCGATCGCCGCCACCTTGGTCACCGGCACGGCGGCGATGTATGCGCTGAATGCCCCGGCGCCGTCGAAGCCTGACCAGGCTCCTGATGTGCCGGGCAATGAGACCGATGCCGAGGCTACTTAGGCGATTTCTGTCAAATCTCATACCGCCTTGCTTGTCTTTTCGCTCGCCTTCTGCGTCACCTTGTCGGTCACATAGCCCGGCTATGCTCTCGACAAGGCTTCTTGAAGGCAAACGAAAATTCTACGCAATTCGGTACTCGCTTTTCCGGCAATCGAACGCCATCCGCGAGACGCTGTTTTAATCTCCTATATGAGCATCAGATCATGAGCAATTACGCCAATCCGCAAGGACCTGTTCCGCCCGGTCAGCCGTCAGCGCAAGCTCCCTCTCATCCTTATCGCTCCCAGCCATCGATGCTAGGCGCACCCATGCAAGGCGCTCCGATGAGCGCAGGCCAACAGGCGATGCATCAGGCCTATGCACCCCAGCAGCCTGGCATGATGCCGGCCGGCGGCTATTACGCCGTCCATCAACCGGCGTATCAGCAGATGCCCATGGCTGTTCCCGGTGCCCCGATGGCCGCGCCGGCGGGGGCAGGTGCCATGCCGGGCAGCGGTTATTCAGCACAGAGCGCATCCTCCTCGTTCTTGAACCTCGGCAACGACCGCTTCCTCAAGGGCTTGTTGATTGGTGCTGCGGCCGCTTATTTGCTCACCAATGAGAGTGTCCAGCGCACCGCGATCAAGGGTGTGGTCAAGCTCTGGGGTGGTCTCCAGGGTGGCGTCGAGGAGATCAAAGAGCGGTTCCACGATGCCGAGGCCGAGATTCAGGCCTCGGAGTCGCATAAGGACGCCTGAGCCGGTGCTCAAGCCTAAGTGCTGACCTAGTGCTGACTGCGCATCTGGCCTCCAAGCCGATCCAAAGCCGAACACCGACTTAAAGATGCTCTGATTGCATCCGTGGCGCTCACCAACTACCGAATCATCCATGAGGTGCCGGGCCGCCTGCGCCTGCGCATCCCGGCCATGGGCGAGCCCGGCTGCGAGGCCGGGGCGCTCGAGGATTGGATCGATGCGGCGTCACCGACCGAGGAGGTCCGCGCCAATCGCGCTGCTCGTACCCTGATCATCCACTATTGCGGTGGAGACGAAGCGCGGCAATTACTGCTGCGCCGGCTCGAGCGCTTCTCGACCGAGCCGATCCCAGGCTATAGCGAGGGCGATGTCCACGAGGCCGAAGTGGCCCCGATGATCACGACCCTGTTCACGCTGGCAGCGCTGCCGTTCCTGACCCCGCCGATGCGGGTCGTGCTCACCTTCGCCAATGTCGGCTCTACCCTCGCCAAGGGCGCCGACACCCTGATCCATGAGGGCATCAAGGTCGAGGTGCTGGATGCCCTGGCGGTGGGGCTGGCGGCGGCCAACGGCAAGCTGTTCACCGCCAACTTGACCGATCTGCTGCTCGATCTGGGCTCCTTCCTCGAGCGTCGCACCCAGCGCCAGTCCGATCGGCTGCTGCGCCGCCTGTTGCGACCCGATCCGGCGATGGCCTGGGTCGAGCGTGACGGCGAGCTGGTGCAGGTCTCGGGCGATGAGGTGCGCGCCGGCGAGACGGTGGTGGTCGGCGTTGGCGAGACGGTGCCCGTTGATGGCCATGTCATCGACGGCTTGGCGCTGGTCAATCAGGCCGGGGTCACCGGCGAGGATGTGCCGGTGCGCAAGGAGGCCCCAGCGCGGGTCATCGCCGGCTCGGTGCTGGTGGAAGGGCGGCTGCGGCTCGAAGCCACTCGCGTCGGCGAGGACACCACCACGGCGCGGGTGTCGCGCTTCATCCAAGCGTCCTTGGCCGAGCAGGCGGCAACCCAACGCCTGGCCGATGAGCTCGCCGATAAGCGCGTCTATCTGACCCTCGGCACCGGTGCCGCCGTCTATGCGCTAACGCGCGATCTGGCGCGGCTGCAGTCGGTGTTCCTAGTCGATTATTCCTGTGCGCTGAAGCTCGGTACACCGGTCGCGTTCAAGTCCGGGATGTCGCGCGCGGCCGAGCATGGCGTGCTGATGAAGGGCGGCGAGGCGATCGAGACCCTGGCCGAGATCGATACCCTGGTGTTCGATAAGACCGGCACCCTGACCCACAGCGATCTGCTGGTCACCGATGTCGTGGTGCTGCCGGGCAGCTGCGCCTGCACCGAGACCGAGTTGCTGGCGATGGTAGCCTCGGTCGAGGAGCATGCCAGCCATCCGATCGCCCAGGCCGTGGTCGAGGCCGCGCGCGAGCGCGATCTGGCGCATATCTCCCACGGCGAGGTCGACTACATGGTCGCCCATGGCCTGCAGGCCGAGGTTGATGGGGGGCGCATCGTGGTCGGCAGCCGGCATTATCTGCAAGCGCACATGGCGATCGACTTCCAAGCCCATCAGGAGCAGATCGACGCGCTGCAAGCCGAGGGCAAGACGCTGCTGTTCGTCGGCAACGCCGAGGGCGCGGTGGGTCTGATCGCGCTGCGCGACACCTTGCGCGAGGAGGCCCCAGCGGCGCTGGCGCGGCTGCGTGCGCTCGGTATCAAACAGTTGATCATGATCACCGGCGATCGGCGCGAGAAGGGCGAGGCGCTAGCCGCTGAGCTGGGGCTCGATGCGGTGTATGCCGAGATGGCGCCTGAAGACAAAGCCAGCGTGATCGAAGGCCTGCAACGGGATGGTCACAAGGTCGGCTTCGTCGGCGATGGGGTGAACGATGGGCCGGCGCTAGCGGTGGCCGATGTCGGCATCGCCATGCCGCGCGGCGCCGACATCGCGCGCGCCACCGCCGATGTGGTGCTGATGGACGATCGGCTGCAGGCGGTGGCCGATGCCCGCGAGATCGCCGCCAAGACCATGCGCCTGATCCAGCACAACTTCACCGCCGCGGTTGGCATCAACACGGCGGTGCTCGGCGGCGCTGTGATGGGTTGGCTGTCGCCGGTGGCCAGCGCGCTGCTGCACAATGGCTCGACCATCGGCATCCTGGTCAATGCGCTCAAGGGGGTCTCGCTGGAGGCTGAGTCGCAAGGACAGGATGCGATGCCGCAAGGGCGACATGCGACGCAACCGCGACGCTTAGCACTCACGCACAAGGTCGACTGAGTCTAGCTACTGGAGCCTCGTCCGGTCACCGACGAAAGCAAAGACCGTCACATCAAGATGCCCATCTACGCCCATTATGGCGTGGCCTACGCCTGGCTCGTCGATCCCAAGCGCCGGAGTCTCGAAGCCTACGCGCTGGAAGATGGTGATTGGCGGCTGCTCGCGGAGGCGTCCGGGAACGAGGCCATCGCGGTTGCCCCCTTCGATGCGCTGACCCTCGACCTCGGCAACCTCTGGAGCTAACGCCGAAGCGGACCGAGAGACTGGCTAGCTGCCGCCGATCGCCAGCGCGCCGCTCCACAACGGATCGACCCTGATGGGCATCCTGTTCAATGCAGTCTAACGCGGATGGCGCATCGCCACTCTGCAGATGGGGCAAATTAAATGAGGTTAAACCGCAGACAAGCAAGACGCCTCATCTGCGGTTCAAAAACACTGGCTCAGAACTCCACCGCAAGCTGAGCAACGAAGGCGTTGGAATTGTTGCCGGTGCCGCCATCGCGAGTGCTGTAGTCCTTGTCATGCGCGTATTCAAAGGACAGTGCCGTGTTATCGAAGATGCCGATCGACCAACCCAACGCCCAGCGCGTCTCTGGTAGCTCGAGATTGACCGCTTCGCTGCTGCCCTGATAGGCGACGGCGGCGACTGACTCCTTGCCGAAGACCTCAAAGCTGTAGCCCAGCTCGATATTCCAGGCCGCGGGCTCGGCGCCCTTGTCCTTGAAGCTCAGGCTGTCCGGGTCGAAACGCTCAGTGGCCGAGAGGTACTCGCCGATCAGGTTGAAGTCGCGATAGACGATCGCGAGGTTCGCGGTCCAGCCGCCGGTGCGCTCGGTTGGGTCCAGGCTGAATTGCTCCGCCTCGTCGGGGCGCAGCTCCGCGATCTCGAGCTGACGCGCGGCGCGGTTATCGGCGACGCTATCCTGCAAGGTATCGGAGTCACCAAGATCGTTGATATAGCCAACGCCGACTGTCCAGACCAGGTCTTCGCGCTCCTGGGCGAAGGCCAGGTTCGCGCCCCAACTATCGATGTGATTGTCACCCTTGACCTTGTTGTCGCCATTGAACGCGTAGACACTGCCGCTGAAGCCTTGATAGACAAAGCCGAGCTGGGCTGCGGTCTCACGGCTCTCGCCGATCTCGAGCGTGAGCGGATCGGAGACCAGGTTGGTCTGATAAGCGCCGAAGGGCAGGTAGAACTGACCCGCGGTGAAGAACACCGGCGTCACGTCTGGGTTGGCGATGGTGATCATTGCCAGATCCACCTCGAGATCGGTGTCGTCCTCTTCATAGAGCAGGGAGGCCATGGCCTCGACCCAATCCGTGACCTGAGCGGCGATGCCGAGCTCGAAGGTCGCGAGCACCAGATCCGATTCGCTTGAGCCCTCGTAGGGGTCGACATAGACGCCTTCGACCTCGATCAGGCCGCCGATCTCGATGTTCTCGAACCAGCCACCGAGGCCGGCGCTGGCGTCGCGCTTCGTCTCTAAGGTCTGTTCCAGGCGCTCGACCCGTTGCGGCGACCCTTCGAGCTGCTGTTTTTGCTCGGCGATGGTGCGCTGCTGCTGATCGATCGCGGTGGCCTGCTCACGATGCTCTTGCTCGAGGCGTCGGACGCGCTCTTCTAGGGTCTGTGCCGCTGCATGGCCTGCGGTGCCGGCACCCAGGACCATGGCAATGGCCCAACTCAGTCGTCTGGTTTTCATGCGTTGTCGCGCTCCGATTGTGGGGTCAACGGGGTCGTGGTTTTCACCGGCAGCTGCGGGCCGGGGAGGTGTTGATCATGCGCCATGATCATACTTTTATATAAAAAGTATTACAAAGCGCCAGGGTAAATCACCTGCGACTATTTTAACTAACAATATTACAAACAAGAAGTGTTTTTATTAGCAATAAACCAACTGAAGACGTTGGTTACCCGGCATGCCTGACCCTCAGTGTCCCGCCGTGCATAGCGGCGGGACAGTGTTCAGGTGGTGTTTAGGCAGCGGTCAGGCAGCGTTCGTCGCGACACTGATGGACCTCGACACTCAAGTGATCCAGACCTGGTATTGCCCTTAGGCGCTCCTTGTAGGCATCGGTCGAGCGCGGATCATGCGTGACGAGCGAGAGGATGCAAGCGCGGCTGGCCGCGCCAATGCGCCAGAGATGCAGATCTGCGATCGCGATATCCGGGTCTGCTTCAATCTCGGTGCGAATGCGTGCGGCGATCTCGCTGTGATCCTCGGCGTCGAGCAGGGAACGAGCGCTGTCGCGTGCCAGCCCCCAAGCCCAGCTGCCGATCAAGGCAGCACCGACCAGGCCCATCACCGGATCGAGAAAGCGCCAGCCCAGCAGCATGCCGGCCCCAAGGGCGACGATCGCTAACAAGGAGGTCATGGCGTCGGCAAGTACATGGAAGTAAGCAGCGCGTAGATTGTGGTCCTTGTGCTCCGCCCCAGAATCATGGTCGTGCGGCTGCCCGTGAGGATGTCCATGCTCATGATGGTGGTGGTGGTGGCCACCCCCCTGCGTCAAGATCCAAGCACTGACCAGATTCACCAACAGGCCGAGGCAGGCGACGAGCATCGCATCGGCATAGCGGATCTCGATGGGCTGAAGCAGCCGACTGATGGATTCGACCAGCATCCAGACTGCACCTAGCCCAAGCAGCAGTGCGCTGCTGTAGCCGGCCAGGGTAGGGATCTTGCCGGTGCCGAAGGTGAAGCGCGGGTCGTTCGCCCAGCGCCGCGCCAAGCCATAGGCAAACAGAGTCAAACCAAGCGCCGCGGCATGGCTGCCCATATGCCAGCCATCGGCCAGCAGGGCCATGGAGCCGGTGAGCCAACCGGCGGTCAGCTCGACCACCATGGTCACCAGCGTCAGATAGACCACCCAACCTGTGCGCTGCTTGGCCTTGACCTCGGCACTGGTGCTGAAATCGTGCTGGTGTTGCCAGGCTTCGAGACAGTGCGGATGGATCATCAATAATCCGGCAGATGGCGCACTGGCGCGCCAAAAAAGGCGAGGACACTAAGATCTTCCTCGATGTCGAAGAAGGCATGATCGCAGGCGGTGCGCACATACATCATGGTGCCTTTCTCGACCCGATGATCCTGATCCTCAACGCGTAGCCGAGCCCGCCCTTCAAGGACCAGATACAGCTCGTCTTCTTCATGCGCGCTCTGCATCTCCTTGGAGCCAGCCGGGATGTGGTACAGCGAGCAACTCAGCGAGGGCGTTCGCAGAAGCTCCTGAAAGCGCGTTGCTCCCACGTCAAGGTTGGCCATCAGTTCAGGAAGCTGGAAGACCAGCCAGTTGGGATTGCTCATCGGTTGGATTCCTGATGTGTTGCAAAGAGTGCAGGTTCAGTTTATAGGGTCTAAATCTGATGAGAATGATTTGCATCAGCCATCGTTGTTAGGATACAATGCGAACCGTTCCCGTTGCGAATTTTCCTTGCAACCTCGTTCTACCGATGTTGGAGTCCCTGCCAAGATGAGCCAGTACATCCATCATGTCCCGGGTCGCATTCGTGTTCGTTCAAAGGCCTTTCGTTGCTATGGAGAGCGTGCGAGCAAGGCTGAGGCCAAGCTGATGGCCATGAAGGGGGTGCGTTCGGTCCAGATCAATCAACGCGCATCGAGTATTGTGGTTCAGTACGAGCCCGATCTGCTCAGCCGTGGCGAGCTCTTCGCCGCCCTTGAAGACTTAGGCTGCATGGCCGCTGTGCGGCGCGATACAACCCATGCCAACAAGTTGGGTGAGACCTTCGGTAAGGCGCTGGTCGGTGCGATGGTGCAGAAGGTGGTCGAGCAATCGGCCCGTAGCCTGGTCGTTGCGCTAGTATAAAGGCGCATCTGGAGCCCAGATAGAGGATCATCTCCAGCAGCGATGCCTAGCACGGAGGCTTAGAGCGCATGTCCAGATCGTTCTGAAGGGCTAGACTTCGGACTCTAGACTTTGGGCTTGGGCTTCAGTGATTCGCGCGCAGACTGCCATCTCGGTGCAGTGCGCGCCTTTTCGGAGATGCTGCCGTTGATGGGTTTAAGCTTTGATCAATCTCATGCGCTCGCCGAGCCTGTTGGCCGCTATGGCTCCGACGACAGCTCCGGCGGCTTGGGCGACCAACGTCGGCATCAGCGCGTCATCTACTCTGATCCGGTTCAGGTGCGGCCAATCGCGGCTGAGGCTTCAGGGCTTTGGGCCATGATTGGTCAAGACCTCAGCGAAACCGGGGTGATGCTGAGCTCCCCAGAACTGTTTCCAGTGCACTCCCGCTTATTGATCTGGATCAGCGTCTGTGAGGTAAGCGAGCCGATTGCTGTGGTTGGCCGGGTCATCTGGGTGTCCCGTGAAGACATTCAGGAGCGTTATCAGCTGGGCGTTGAGTTCGAGGAGCGAAGCGGTTTAGCGCGGGCACAGCTACAACAGCTGGTGGCTCAACGGCGCCGAGCAGACCTCGGGCATTAGCCCTCTGCACTTAGAGACTGTCCAGAAATTACTCCCCGATTTCGGAGCGACCGGTTGCGGCAGCTTCGGGAAGCAAATGATGGATACTTCCTTAGCCTTCAGCAGCAGCGATTCGCTCAACGTCTTCGCTCAACTTTGGCTCGTACTTGCTGTTGGCCGATAGAACAGATGACGGCCGATCTGAGTCGTGCGCTGGAATGAGCGTGACCATTTTGGGGACACGTAGGTCGCGTGGTAATAGAGTGCGCCCTGAGTGGGATCTGCGACTTCGCCTGCCAAGACGCGGCGACCTAATTCGAGCGACTTCTGCCAGGCCTTCAACTCCGTCGGCTCGTCCGACTTGCCGTCGCACCACCAAGAGAACTGGCAGCGGTTGCGCTTTTGACTGCCCTGCTTTACAACCCCGCAGATCGATTCAGGAAAAGACGTCGACCTGACCCGGTTCAGGGTGACCTTCGCCACCGCAAGTTGACCCGACAGCGGCTCGGAGCGAGCCTCGTGATAGATATTGAGCGCCAGGCAGTGCAGTTCCTCGTCGACATGGTCGTTCGGGTCGATTGCTCGCGCAGTCGGCGCCCTTGGCGGGATCGCTGATGCAACCGGCGCCGTTGATTTGGCAGCCAGGACAACATGGGGCGGAGCGGTCTCGGAGACCGGCTCGAGCTTAATTTCGGTGGGGTTCAACCGTAGCGTCTCGCGCGGCTCAAATGCCGGAGACAGGAGCACGGAGGGAAAAAGGGTGGCAACAAAGGCAGTGATAGAGAGGGTTCGCATGGACTTCTACCTGATTATTCTTGATCGGCTGGCGACATTAGGGCCTTATGATATTCGAATCTTTGGCATAAGGGAAATCCCTAATGTTTCGTCACGCCCGAACCGCTGTTGTCGGCGTCACGAACTGGCCACCTCGATCAAGCACTCGCATCCCTGTGGAATTTCAGGGTATGCTAATGAAGTTTTTGTCAAGCTGTACCCACCCTGAAAGCTGCGCTGGCCATCGGTCTGGCGTAACAGCTAGGAGAGATTTGTTGTGAGCCCTGTGAAATCGAAGCGTCGAGACGGTCGGTCCGTCTCACTGACCGTCCTGTTCATGCTGGCGGTCATCATTGCCGTTGGCGTTTTTCTGCGCGGACAAGCCTATCTAGGCACGGAAGTCGTCGAACCCCTTCAAGAAGACTCAGCCGACGCCTATGCCTTGGCGCAAACACTGAGCAGTCAAGGTGCGTATAAGGTCCTCACCACGCCCGTCGATGCTGGCTCTGAGGTGGATTCAACACAAACCTTTGGCAGCCTTGGCTATCCGTTGTTCCTGTCGCTGTTTGCGGCCCCGGAAACAGAGCCAGGCAACATCAACGCCGCCATCATTGCGCAGCTGGTGCTCAGCGCCTTAGCGATCCTGCTGGTGTTCATGCTCACCAGTCGGCTGATGGACCCGCACTGGGGTCTCACGGCTGCATTCCTGACTGCCTTGAGTCCCTTTCTCGTCAATATCAGTCTCTACTTGGTGAGCGCTACGCTGCTGCTGGTCACGCTGCTCCTGTACCTGGTGACAGCGGCTAAGATCAGCGATCGCTGGGCCATGATCCGCACCTTTATGGCCGCCGCTTTACTCGGCATCGTGACCTGGGTCGATCCAACTTACGAATTCCTCATCCTGCCCTGGCTGCTGCTGTTGTTACTGTCCAGCAAGGGCGCTTCAAAGTTCTTCACGCCCGTCGCAGCGATCCTTGGCTTTACGCTGGTCTTTGGCCCCATCGTAGTGCGCAATCAGGAAGCCATCCATACCCCGATCGACACGGCCCCGATCACGGCCAGCATTCAGCAAGGGATGCCGCCTGCGCAAGCGGATGCTGCTGCTGTGCCGGAGGGGGAGACCAGTACCGGTGCCGCGATCGGCCAGCTGGGTGGTCGCTTCCTCGATGATCCACGTGCGTTTCTGAAGTGGTACTTCGTTGAAAAGCCTAAAGCGCTTTGGTCCTTAGGCGAGCCCGCGGGGGTTGAGCAGAGCCTGGTCTACCCGGTCTCAGAATCGCCCTACAATGAAAATCCGATCTTTCTGACCAGCGATGAATTCATGAAACTGCTGCACGGACCAATGGTGCTGATTGGCGCGCTGGGCCTCATCCTGGTCTGGTTGCCGATTGCTGGGCGCCGGTTAACGCCTAGCCAGCGTATCGGTCTGCGCAGTATCAGTCTCGTGCTGATCTATGCGACGCTCGCCAAGGTCTTCGGCGTTGCTGAACCGCAGTACGCAACACCGTTGATGCCGCTCTTGTTTGTGATGGCCCTCACCCCGCTATACCTCATCACTGCACCTCGGTTAGAGGCGGCACCAAAGCCAGCCAAGGCAAAGAAGCCCAGAAAGGGTAAGAAAGCAGCGAAGGCTGAGGAGAACGAGGCGTCAGGCGAGACGCAGCCTGAAGCTGCATAAGGGCCGCATAAGGCGGTACAACTGCTGATCAGCCTTGCGGACGTCCTGGATGGGCGTCCGCATTAGACCTCCGCCATCGTCAATCCTATTGCATGCCGGCATTTACCCTTTGGCGTAGCTCCTTGCCCGGTTTGAAATACACCCGATGGCGTTCAGGCAGATCGACGACCTCGCCCGTCCTTGGATTGCGCGCCACTCGTGCTTCGTACTGACGCAGCTCGAAGCTGCCGAACCCTCGCACCTCAATGCGCTCTCCCGACGCCAGGGTTTCCCTCATCAGCGTGATCAAGGTTTTCACAGCCAGCGTTGTGTCCTGGGCTTTCAGGTCGGTCTGCTTGCGGGCGATGGATGCGGTCAGTTCGGAGAGGATCATAAGGGATAGAGGATGACGATAGTGTATGAGCGAAGCATGTCTAGGTTAGGCATCATACTGATGAAAATCCTTGAACGCGTTCACATTTTTTCCTGATGAGCTCCTTACAACACGGGGCCTAATATGGCAACGCTGTTGTTGATCAAGCGGCGGTGTCGGGGCCATTGGGCAACCTGCTCGAGGTCAACGAGCTGTGCGCTCTCCAGGTAGCGCTGCTGGCGTTGGCGAATCTGCTGGGTCAGGTCCGGGTCGTAGAGGAGGATGTTGTTCTCGTAGTTCAAGTCGAAACTACGGCGGTCCATGTTTGCGGAGCCAATGAGGCTGATCTCGCCATCAAGGGTGAGGGATTTGGTGTGTAGCAGGCCACCAACATATTCGTAGATGCGAACACCGGCGGATAGTAGTTCAGCGTAGTAGCTGCGGCTGGCAGCAGCGACGATGTGACTGTCATTGCGCTGTGGAAAGACGATGAGAGTCTCGACACCCCGGCGAGCACTGGCGCAGAGCGCAGCCTGCATGGATTCGTCGGGCACGTAATAGGGAGTGGTGATGACGAGCGTCTTGCGGGCACTGTAGATCAGGGTCTCGAAGAGTTCGGGCATTGCAGAGTAGCGAACGGTAGGGCCGGTGCCAACCGCTTGGGCGCAGATCGCCGCTTCAGTGCCAGATGGGTTGCCAGTGTTGCGGGAATTGGGGCTGGAGCGGGAACTGGATGGGGTGCCGGTGACCTGGGGAATCGGGCGCTGCAGGAGCAGATCAATCTCATCATCGACATGGGCCATCCAGTCAGCGGCGAAAAGGTGCTGGTTTTGGCGGGCAATGGGACCCTCAAAGCGGATCATCAGATCGACCCAGGGGGCAAAACTGGCCTTGATCCGGAACTCGGGGTCGGCGCAGTTTTGGCTACCGCAGTAGGTGATCCAGTTGTCGATGACGACGATCTTGCGATGATTGCGGAGGTCGATGCGACCGCCGAGCACACGCAGGATCGGGTTGCCAATGGGCAGCGCGCGGGCGAGCTTGACGCCAGCGGTTTGCATGGCTTTCCAGTGCTCGGAGTGGATCATGCCGCGCGAGCCGAGGTCGTCCGCCATGGCGCGGCAAGTGACGCCGCGCTGGGCGGCGCGCCTCAGGGCCTGCGCCACCTTGAGGCCGTTGTTGTCCTGTAGCCAGATGTAGAACAAGACGTGGACGTGATCCTGGGCGGCATCGATGTCAGCAACCAAGGCCTCGATAACGGCATTGGAGTCTGGCGGGATGCTGGCGCGGTTGCCGCCGATCGGCTGGAAGCCACTGATCGACTGCCCGACCTGGAACAGATGGGCATGGCGCGCGGGAATCGATGGCTTGAGACTGGGCGCCTCGATGCCGGCTGCGGCGCTGACTGGTGGCATCTGCTCGAGGACGCAGTGCATGCGCTCGGCACGCTTGCGGCCGATGTTGGTCTCACCAAGCAGCAGGTAGGCGATGATGCCCCCCATGGGGAGTGCGATGACAACAACGATCCAGGTCAGGCGTGCACTGGGATCTCGGTGTGGCTTGAGCAGCACGCGCACGATCAGCCCGAGCTGAATCAGTGTGTGCAGCGCGACGATGGCTGCGGTGAGGAGTGCCGATTGGTTCATGAGTGCGTACTCAGCCCTCAGCCGAGTTCAAAGCTCGTGACACCAAAGACCTGTTGATGCGCGATATTCGGGACCGACCCCAGGTACATGCGCGCGCAGCCGAAGACCTCGACCATGCCCTGGCGCTGCACCAGCGCGAGCGCGGCAGGGTTGTTCTCGGGGGCATCGATGAAAACAGGCTCAGCGCCAGCGTAGGCGGTCAGCGGTGTGAACAGGGTTTGCGCAGCCGCGGCGTCGTCGGCGAACAAAGGGCCAATCTTGTAGCCCTGGATGCAGCGGCGCACAACGCCATAGCCGCTCAGCGCTCCATCGCGGAGCAGGCCGAGGGCGAGGGCATGCTGCTGGGTGATCCAGCCCTTCAGGAAGCCCGGTCGCGGTGCCGGGAAGCAGCGGCGATCGTAGGCGACGAGGCTGTCGAAGGGCAGTTCGGTCAGTGGCATCAAGACGCTGCTGTGGGAATCGGCCTGGCCAGCGCCCGCCGCTTTGGGCACAAAGGGGCCACTCTGGTGTTCGTTGCCAATGCTGTCGCCGAGCAAGTGGCCCGATTCGCCACGAAAACGGATATGGCGATGTGAGAAGACGAAACCGCCGCGGGCATAGTAGTCCTGCATGTTGAAGACGCCATCGAGCCCGATGCTCGCGCCGGGCTGCAAGCGTGCAAGCAGGCGATCGCGACGGGCGTGCCAGAGCTGATCGCCGAGGCCGCGGCCACGACATTCAGGCCGGACGATGAAGAAGCCCATGAAGCCGAATTCGCCGGCATAGGAGGTCATCGCGCCGCCGCCGATCAGCTCGCCGTCGAGCTCAGCGGCAATGAAGGCGTCGGGATCGGTGGTCCAGAACAGTTCGGCATCGTGCAAGCCTGGGTTCCAGCCTTCGTGTTCGGCCCAATGGACCAGCTCATTGACTTCGGCGTGGGTCATCTGGCGGATGTTCAGCTCAGTGGTGGTCATGGCGAGATCTCCTCTTCTTGCTGTGGGATAAGGTTGCCCGGCATCCGGTCAGTCGTGCAGCGCGTCGACCTGTTCTAGCCGCGCATCAAGGAGTCGCCGATGGTGATCGGTTTCCAGACGCTGATCCTCACGCACAGCCCAGCTTTGCTGATCCAGATAATGGGCTCGGGCAGCCTCGAGGTGATCTCGCGCCTTGGCGACATGATTGACGGTCTTGGGCCTGTTTGGGCGCGTTTTCATGCCGATTTTCATCCATGGCTTGATGCAGGCTTTCGGCGCTGTCTTCTCGACCAGGCTGTTACTGGGCGCACTGGCCGTGCCCGCTTGGCGGCTGGCGGACGCGCTCGCCTGGCGGCTGGCCGCTGGATGAGCGACCACTTCGGCGCTGGGTGTCGCTGTTGCCCATGCCGGGTCGTGCACCGGCAAGCCGAGCGCGTACCGCGCACGGGCGAGATACAGATCGCCATGCAGTAGCGGAGTGTCGCCGATGCCAGGGTAGTCGAGCCAGGTCTCTACGCTGAGCCAGTCAGCCTCGCGCAACAGCACCTGCATGGCGTCGCGGGCATAGTCGGCCTGATGGCCGTCGATCTCCTCCAGCCAACAGAGGACGCGGCGGGCCGTGGCCGCTGGGCCGCCGCGCGCACCAGCCGGCTCGCCGATGCCGGCACGATAGCAGAGCAATCGTGCCTGCTCGGCGCGCAGACGATCGCCTTCGACCAGCTTGGGTGCCGCATTGATCTCGCTGCACCATCGGCTCAGCGCCTCAGCATCGCCGAGCATGAAGCTGGCTTCGGCCAACTTGATCTGATAGGAGGCGAGGGTGAAGCGTGGTGAGCCGGTATCGCCTTGTTGATGCTTGTAGGCCTCGCGATAGTGCGTCAGTGCCGCCTGCCAGTCACCGCGGCGAGCGGCAAGATCGCCTTCACTGAGGTCGAGCATGTGACGCGAGCGCTGCTGGTCATAACGCTCCAGATGCGCTAGCCCTTGCGCGATGAGCGCCTTGGCTTCGGCCAGCGGGCGCTCCAGGATGGCAATACTCAGCAGTGTCGAGATGGCATTGAAGACATCGCCTGGATCGGCCGGTGGCTCAGCCGCCGCCGCTCGCCTCAGTGCCGTGACGGCCGGTTCGGTCTCCTTGCGCTGCCAGTGGCTCTCGCCCAGCCATACCAGCATCAAGGTCTGGCTGGCGACGTCCTGGCTGGCCTCGGCGAGTTGGAGGCCTTCGCTCGCTTGACGGATGCACGCCGCATAGTCGCGGGCGCGATAGGCGTCGCTAAAGCGGCGTTTGATCTGGAGTAGCGCTGTTTCGCTCATCGGGTCTCGTCATCGCTTTTGGTGTGATGAATGCTATACCCGTCATGCCTGCGCTGTCCTGTTGTCCATGTTATCGACGCCTCTAGTTCCGCCGCGGGCGCATCTGTGAGAACCTTAAAGACCCTGTTGTTTGGGGTCGATCGTCTGGCTTGATGCCGGACTTGGTAGCTGTTGTCGTCAGGAGAAGTCATGTCCTTCCCAGCGGCGGCTTTCGCCGCATCACTCGTGTGGCGATTGCTCGTTTTTGCCTTGCTCTGGTGGTTGTTGACTACAGGGCAGCAGGCCGCCCTGCTGTTTGGCGTGCCCTTTGTCATCATTGCTGCACTCCTCAGCACCCTGGCTCGGTTTCGCGCACCGCTGAGCACCGCTGTAGCGCAGTCAGTGGCGCCACTGGCTCTGCTGCAGCTGATCGGCTTCTTCCTCTGGCATTCGCTACTGGGTGGGGTCGATGTCGCGGTGCGGGCCTTCAGGCGCCCCTTGCCGTTGCAGCCGGATCTGATCGACTATCCGCTGCGCCTGCCCGCGGGACCGGCAACCGTGCTGATGTCCGGCCTGGTCAGCCTGATGCCGGGCACGCTCGCGGTGATCTGTCAGGGGCACCTTCGAGTGCATGTGCTCGACCGCTGTGGCCATTGGCATCAGGACCTCGAGCGGCTCGAGCAGCGCATTGCTGCGCTCTACCGAATCCCCGGTTTTTGAGTCAACCAAGCGCTTGATGCAGACCCTCTATTACGCACTGATCCTGTTCTTGCTGCTGACGCTGGTAGCGGGGCTATGGCGTATCCGTCGCGGGCCAACCGCGGCAGATCGCATGCTCGCGGCACAGCTGTTCGGCACCACTGCAACGGCGATCCTACTCTTGCTGTCCGAAGCCTCCGCACAACCAGCGCTGCGCGATTTGGCCTTGGTATTGGCGCTGCTGGCGGCCATCACGGTAACGGCCTTCACGCGTCGCTCGCGCATGGTGGCCGCTCGGATCGCCACCGAAACAGCCTCAGATGGGTTTGCGCAAGGTGCTTCGACCAGTGGATGCGAGGCCGGTGGATGCGCCGTCGCTGAAGTCGAGGCAGGGGAGCGCGATGCCAGGGTGGGCGCGAAGCCTGCGGGAGACGGGCATGCTGGATAGCCTGTCGGTCTTTTTCCTGCTGGTCGGCGCGGTTTTTTTCCTGGCCGGAACCCTGGGCCTGTTGCGCTTCCCGGATGTCTACACGCGGCTGCATGCCTTGACCAAGGCCGATAATCTGGGGCTAGGGCTGATGGTGATGGGGCTCATGCTGCAAGCCGAATCCCTGGCTGCAGCCGGCAAGCTGCTGTTTATCTGGCTGTTGTTGCTCGCGGCCTCGGCGACCGCCAGTCAACTGGTCGCAAGATGGGCGCAAGGCAAGGGGATTGAGCCATGGCGGGGTTGAGTCTGCTGCCACTGGCCATCGATTTGGTGCTGGCGCTGACGCTGCTATGGCTGGCCTGGCGCTCCCTCACCAGCCCAGAGCTGTTTCGCGCCGTGGTGCTGTTCATCGCCCTCGGGCTGGTGCTGGGGCTGGTTTGGGTCCGGCTAGATGCGATTGACATTGCGCTTGCCGAGATCGCCCTCGGCGCCGGGGTGACCGGTGCCTTGCTGCTGGCCGCCTTGGCGAAGCTCCAGGCTACCGATGCTGAGACCGCCGAAACGCTCAGGAGACAGGGTGCTTCGGACCCGAGCGGCAGGGGGAATAGCCAGAGTGCCCAGAGTGCGACAGTCGACGAAGCGCGCGATGTGGCGCCGATCGCCTGGCGGTTGCTGCTCGCACTGTTGCTGCTCCTGCCCTTGATCGGGCTCAGTATCCTGGTCTGGGAGCTCTGGGTCCCGGCGCCTGGGCTTGCCGATCTGGTTGACGCCCGGCTTGACGAATCTGGCGTCAGCTATGCAGTCACTGCCGTGCTGCTCAACTTTCGCGGCTACGACACCCTGTTTGAGCTGGCGGTCCTGCTGCTGGCGCTGATCGGGGTCTGGTCGTTATCGACCGCGCCGCACTTAGGGGCGGATGACTCAGACCCGGCCCTCGCGTCGCTCAGTCGCCTCCTGGCACCGCTGATGATCCTGGTTGCCGCCTATCTGGTCTGGGTTGGCGCCCATGCGCCCGGTGGGGCCTTTCAGGCTGGCTCCGTTCTCGGAGCTGCTGGCGTTCTGCTGCGTCTGAGCGGTTGGCGGGTGTCCACAAGCGCGACTGGCTGGCCATTGCGGTTGGTGTTGGTACTCGGCGTGGCGGTGTTTGCATTGATCGGACTTGCTGTGATGACTGTTGGTCAACCGCTGCTGGGCTATCCTCCAGAGTGGGCGAAGACCGCGATTCTCAGCATCGAGCTGGCGGCAACCCTCTCTATCGGCGCGATTCTGGCGGCCTTGTTCATCGGGGGGCGGCCATGAGCTCGGTGCTGGTGTTTGCGCTAACCGGGGTTGTGCTGATCCTGCTCGGACTCTATGCGCTCTTGGTCCAGCGGCATCTGCTGCGGAAGGTTTTGGCCTTTAACGTCATCAGTAGTGGCATTTTCTTGCTCTTGGCTGGGCTGGCTCGACGTACGCCAGGTGTCGAGCCGGACCCGGTGCCGCAGGCGATGGTGTTGACCGGGATCGTGGTGGCGGTGGCAGCGACTGCGCTCGCGTTGGCCATGATTCAGGCATTGCGCTCAGCAACCGGCCGTACCCGACTCGACGATAGCGGCGAGGACTAGCGCAATGCCGATGCTGTTAAGCGGCGCCGATTGGGCCGCCGCACTGGTGTTTGTGCCGCTGCTGGCGGCCTTGGTCAGCTTTCTCCTACCCCGTTCTGCAAACTGGCTAGGCTGCTTGGCCGCAGCCTTGATCCTGCTTGCAACCCTGGGCTTGGTGCAGAGTCTGCTCAGCGATGGGCCGCTACGGCTGGCGATTGGTGGCTGGGGGGCGCCACTGGGCATCGATCTCTGGGCCGATGGGCTGAGCGCGGCGCTGCTGTTGATGACCGCGCTCGTGGGGCTTGGTGTTAGCGTCTATGCCTTGGCGTACTTTGCCGAGCATCCAGAGCAGCGTCGCTGGTTCTGGCCGCTCTGGCTGCTGCTGTGGACCGCGTTGAACGGACTTTATCTGTCGGCGGATCTATTCAACCTCTACGTCATGCTCGAGGTGCTGGGGCTGTCGGCAGCGGCGCTGACCGCGCTCAGCGGCAGCGCGACAGCGCTCAATGCAGCCATGCGTTATCTGTTTGTGAGCCTGCTCGGCTCCGCGGCCTATCTGCTCGGGGTGACTTTGCTCTACCACGGCGAGGGAACCCTTGACATCGCCTTACTTGGTGAGCGCATCGAAGCCGGTACGCTCGTCTACAGCGCAGCCTTGGCGATGGCAACGGGTTTGTTGCTGAAAACGGCATTGTTTCCGTTTCACTTCTGGCTGCCACCTGCACATGGAAGCGCCCCGGCGCCGGTGAGTGCCTTGCTCTCGGCCTTGGTGATCAAGGCGTCGTTCTACTTGCTGTTGCGCTTGTGGCTTGAACTGTTCAGTGGGCTCGCTGGGCCAGTATCGCTGTTGTTGCCCGAGCTGCTGGGGCTGCTCGGCGTCGCGGCCGTGCTCTGGGGCTCGGTGCAGGCATTGCGCCAGCGCCAGTTGAAATGGCTGATTGCCTATTCGACGGTGGCACAGATTGGCTATCTGTTCCTGGCCTTTCCGCTCGCGGGTGACGCCATAGACAGGACCTCGGCCATGACCAAAGTCGCCTGGCAAGCCGCGCTGTACCTGGCCTTGGCGCACGGCCTCGCCAAGGCCGCCATGTTCCTCAGCACCGGCAGTCTGCTGCGCTTCGCTGGTCATGACCGCATCGCCGATCTTGATCGCGCGGTGCAGCGGCTGCCCTTGACCCTGACCGCCTTCGTGCTTGGCGGCATCAGTATCATGGGGCTGCCGCCGAGCGGCGGCTTCATCGGCAAGTGGCTGCTGCTCGAAGCCGCCTTCAGCCAAGGCCGCTGGGGACTGGCGCTAGTCGTGCTCTTGGGCGGCGTACTGGCGGCTGGTTATGTATTCAAAGTGGTCGGCTACGCCTTTACCCCGACCAAGATTGCTCAAGAAGGGGAGTCAGTACCGGCAGCGATGCAATGGAGCGCCTTGCTGCTCGCCTTTGGCGCCATCCTGCTCGGCTTTGCCGCGCCCTGGGTTTGGCCTTTGCTCGAGGTTGGCGCGCAATGATGCCAACCCTCGACGCCGCCCTGCCGCCCAATGCCTGGCTACCGCTGCTGGTGCTGGCCAGCTCGCTGATCCCTGGGCTGATCATCTTCTTCCTTGCTGAGCGCCACTATTGGACCCGCACGCTGCTCAATCTGAGCGGCTCCTTGCTCAAGCTGATGCTGGTCAGCGCGATGCTCTGGGGGGTGTTTCATCAACAACAGTACGCGGCCAGTCTACCCTTGCTACCGGGGTTGGATCTGGTGCTGCGGGTGCGGCCGCTGTCACTGCTGTTCTTGGCGCTTTCCGCTGGACTCTGGCTGCTGACGACGCTCTATGCGATTGGCTACCTGGAAGGCTCGCCGAATCGCAGCCGTTTTTTTGGCTTCTTCAGCCTTTGCGTTACTGCGACCGTTGGCGTGGCGATGGCCGGCAATCTGCTGACCTTCCTGCTCTTTTTCGAGCTGCTGACGCTGACCACCTATCCGCTGGTGGTGCATCGGGGCACGGAGGAGGCGCGCCGCGCGGGGCAGATCTATCTCGCTCATACTCTGATTGCTGGCGCGCTGTTGCTGGCAGGTACCGTCTGGCTGTACACACTCGCCGGCACCCTGACGTTCACCACCCGTGGCTTCGTCGCCGATCTGGTCGAGAGCCATCGTTGGTCGCTGATCGCCATCTTCGTGCTGCTGATCATCGGTGTTGGCGTCAAGGCAGCGCTGGTGCCTTTGCACAGCTGGCTGCCGCGGGCGATGGTGGCGCCAGCGCCGGTCAGCGCGCTCCTGCATGCGGTGGCGGTGGTGAAGGCGGGTGCCTTTGGCATCGTGCTGATCGTCTACGATGTCTTTGGCGTCGAAGTTGCGGCCGAACTGGGCGTGACCAAGCCGCTGGCGCTGGTGGCGGCGTTCACCATCCTCTACGGCTCGCTACGCGCGCTGTTTCAGGACAACCTCAAACGGCGGTTGGCTTTCTCAACCATTAGTCAAGTCTCCTATATCGTGCTCGGGGTTGCCATTGTTGGCCCCTTGGCAACGGTCGGTGGTCTGGTGCATCTGGTGCATCAGGGGGTGATGAAGATCACACTGTTTTTCTGCGCCGGCAACCTCGCTGAGACCCTGGGCATCCATCAGGTCAGCGAGATGAATGGCGTCGGCCGGCGCATGCCCTGGACCATGCTCGCCTTTAGCATCGGTGTGTTCGGCATGATCGGCCTGCCGCCGGTGGCCGGCTTCATCAGCAAGTGGTATCTGGGCCTCGGCGGGCTCGAGGCCGGTCTGCATTGGCCGCTGTTCGTGCTCGCCGGCAGCAGCCTGTTGAATGCGGCCTATTTCCTGCCGATCCTGCACCGGGCCTGGTTCTGCGAGCCGCCTGAAACCTGGCCGGATGAGCGGGATTTCGGTGGCAAAGAGACCGCTTGGCTGCTGCTGTTGCCGCCGCTGGTCACGGCCGCGCTATCGCTGATGATCGGCCTATTCGCGTCGATGCCCTTCACGCCTTTGGAATGGGCACGACTGATCGCCGAGCGCGAGTTCTATCAGCCATGAGTGTTGCCTCGCTGCTGGCGACCCTGGGGCAGTGGGCGCCCCTGCTGGTGCTGGTTACACCCTTGACCTTAGCCGGCCTGCTGGCGTTTCCGCGGCTGGCCAGCATCATGGGTGTGCTGGCACCCTGGGCGGTGCTGCCGGCCCTGCTCGCAGGCCTGAGTGCGCCGCAAACCGAGCTGTTTCTGCCGCAACTGCTGCTGGGCAGTAGCCTGATGATCGACCCCATCGGGCGTCCCTTTCTGGTGCTACTGGCGCTGTTGTGGCTGATCGCTGGCTGGCTCGCTGGCGACCGGCTGCGTCGCCGTGGTCGGGCATTGTTGTTCTTGTTGGCGATGAGTGGCAGCCTCGGGCTGATCGTTGCAGGCAATCTGGTGGTGTTCCTGCTCGCCTCGACAGTCAGCGGTTATGCACTCTATGGCCTCGCGGTCAGACAACCTGGCGCGCGTGCCTTCGTGGTGTTGCTGGTACTCAGCGATCTCTTGTTGTTCGAGCTGCTGTTGCTGCTAGTGAAGGGCGGTATTGGACTGAGCCTGGCGCCAGCGACCGCACCCAGTGCCGCGATTGGCGGGAGCCTGGTCTTGCTCCTGCTCACCTTGCTTGGCTTTGGCGCGAAGGCCGCGGTGTTTGGTCTGCACGCCTGGCTGCCACGCCTGCTCTCCGGCGCGGCGGTCGAGCTGAGTCCGATGTTGATCGGCTTCGTGCTGGCTGCTGGCCTGCTGCCCTGGCTGCGGCTGCTGGCGCCGGGGGCCCTGTCGGGTGCCGATGCAAGGCTGCTGCTGGCCTGGATCGCGCTGACGGGTCTGGGGCTTGCCGTGCTGCTAGGGCTGCTGCAAAGCGGGCGGCGGGCCTTGTTGGGTTATACGCTCTGCGGCCTCAGCGGATTCTGGCTGCTGCTGCTGACTATGGCCGGTGGCGAGCTGGGCAGGCTGATGCCCGCCGCCGAAGCCGAAGCGCGCGCGCTGGCCATGGCGCTGGCCTTGGGCCAAGCCGGGCTGGCGTTAGCGGCGCTGCTGGTGCAGGGCGCACGGCGCTGGTCGAAACACCTCTGGCTGGACTGGCTGCTGAACGGGTTTACACTACTCTTGCTGATCGATGCGCTACTCAGCATGACCGGGGTGTTGGCGTTCGAGACCGAAAACGGCTTCATGATCGCCGCTTGTGGGTTGTTTGGTGGACTGTTGGGGCGGTTGCTCTGGGCAGGGTCGCGCGGCACCGAGACCTTGCAGGCGATTGAACCCAGCCGGCCGGTCACGCTGAGCCTGATGGCAGCCGGTTGGGCCCTGCTGGTCGCTGCTGGGACGATGATCGCGCCGCTCAGCGAACCGCTGGCCGCAGCATGCTATGCCCCCGTCTCGGCGCCACGGGCTGCCGTGGCGCTGATCGTTGCCGCGACCTTTAGCGCCTTGCTCGCACCCTGGTTGGCGCGGCGCCCGCAAGTACCGCCCGGCGATCTGTTGATCGTCGTCGCGCATTGGCTGCTGCGGCGCTTTCGATAGCGTTCAATCGCGTTCAATCGATAGCGTTTGGAGACGAGTCCATTGGCCAAGATCACACTCAACCGACGCGGCTTCCTACAGCTCGCCGCGGTAACGGCAATCGCCGGGCCTCGCTGGGCTACGGCCTCTGAACGTCTGCCCTTGACTAAGCCGATCCCGGCGAGTGGCGAACCGCTACCGGTGATCGGCATGGGCACCTGGATCACCTTCAACGTGGGCGATGATCCCGCGGCGCTGGCGATCCGGACCGAGATCCTGCGCGCCTTCTTTGCCGCTGGTGGCGGCATGATCGATTCCTCGCCGATGTACGGATCAGCGGAAGCGGTGCTCGGGCGCGTGCTGCCGCGGCTAGATGATACCCAGGGCCTGTTCGCGGCAACCAAGGTCTGGACCAGCTCCGGCCCGGCGGGGCCGATCGAGATCGCCGAATCGAGCCGTCTCTGGGGTGTTGAGCGGTTCGACCTGCTGCAGATCCACAACCTGCTCGCCTGGCAGGCGCATCTCGAGACGCTGAAGCAGATGAAGGCCGAGGGGTCTGTGCGTTACATCGGCATCACCACCTCGCACGGCCGTCGCCATCGCGAGCTTGAGCAGATTATGCGTGATGAGCCCATCGACTTCGTCCAGCTCACCTATAACATCGTCGATCGGGAGGCCGAGCAACGCCTATTGCCTTTGGCGCAAGAGCGCAGGATCGCGGTGATTGCCAATCGACCCTTCCAGGGCAAGGCGCTCATCCACCGCGTTGAAGGTCATCCGCTGCCGGGCTGGGCCGCTGAGATTGGCTGCGAGCATTGGGCGCAGGCCTTGCTCAAATTCATCGTCGCCCATCCGGCGATCACCTGCGCGATCCCGGCCACGAGTCAGGTGGCACACATGCGTGAGAACATGGCCGCTGCCAGCGAGCCGTTGCCGGATAAGGCGCTGCGGCAGCGGATGGCACAGGACTTCGCGGCGCTCTGAAAGCGTAGGATCAATCTGGCCCAGGCAGACCCGATGGCTGAATGGTCGAGCTACGTACTGAGTGATTTTCTGCCGTTCTCGCTCGAGACCTATCAACGGCTGGGGGTGCTCTACAACGCGCGCTTCAGCGCTGTCATTGTGGTTGGCTTCGGAATCGGCGTACTCGCCGTGCTCCTGCTTTGGCGACCCAGGCCCAGGCGTCTGCGCTTGGTGCTCCTCGGTCTTGGCCTCTGCTGGCTCTGGATCAGCTGGGCTTACCAGCTGCAAACCCTGGCACCGCTGCTCTGGGCTGGCGAGTTGTTCGCGATCGCCTTCGCGCTGCAAAGCGGGCTCTTGCTCGCCACTGCCGTCTGTTCAGGGCCTGGCTGGAGCCCCGGCTTGTCTCCTGGCTTGAGCCCTGGCTTGGCGCCTCGCTTGCTGGCGCCTCGGTTGGCAGCACAGGGACTGGCCGATCGGTCTCCGCTAGGTTTCTGGCTTGGCTATGGGATGCTGGTGTTTGCCGTCCTGCTGCTACCGCTGATCGAGCTTGCCGCAGGGCGCCCTTGGCCGGGGCTCTCGCTCTTCGGCAGTGCCGCAACCCCGACCGCGATCGGAACATTGGGTCTTGTGGCAGTGCTCGCTCCGCGATGCTCGCTGCTGCTGATGCCCATCCCTCTGCTCTGGTGTCTGGTCGTGAGTCTGCTGCAGTTAGGGCTGGGTGACCCACTTTGGTCGCTGCCTGGCGTGGCGGTTCTTATTGGCCTGGCCGCGGCCTTGCTGAGCTGGCAGACTGACAGGGATCAACAACGATCGATCGACGAGATGCTGGATTAGGTATGGCGAGACAACACGACGATGTAGCGTTCCTCGATGTTCTGTATCGGGTCTGCGATGCACTTTGCGAGGGTGAGAGGCGGGAATTCACCCGCGACAACGGCATCACCCGTTTCACGCGTGGTCAGGACGATGCCATTCTCGTTGAGGGCGCCTTTGTCGCCGTCAGTTTGGAGGTGCCGAGCGTCAGAGTATCGCTGAGCGGCATCACTGACCCGGAAGGGAATCCGCTTGAGTTCGATAAGGACGCCATTGCAGGGCTGTCGGGACGGCTTATCAACCTCGATTATGAGCAGGTGAAGGACAAGGTTCTTCCGGGCTAGGCGCTGAAGTCAGGACGGGCTCGCACAGGCCTGGGAAGCAGCCGGCTGATGTCAGTCTCGCCAGTACTCAAGACACTGGCCGCCTTCCTCAATGCTGGGAGCAGCGGTACATTGGTGATTTGGACTCAAACGACAAGAGGCTCGCTGAAGCGAGCCTCTTGCGAGACTGATCGTCTTGGGAGTTTGGTGGGCGCGGCTGGGTTCGAACCAGCGACCCCTGCCGTGTGAAGGCAGTGCTCTCCCACTGAGCTACGCGCCCTAGAATGCGGGATAGACCGCGAAGCATAGCGGGCGCTTGGCTGGCGGTCAAATCGAACAGCAGGTCGTTTTGCGCAGGTCGGCACTGCGGAACTCGAAACCAGCGCCCCCTGCCGTGTGAAGGCAGTGCTCTCTGGGCTGCGGGCAGCGAGCCTCTGTTGAAAAGATCGGGGTCTCAAGCAGCAGACTTAATCAGCTCGCTGAGGATCTGGCGACTATAGCGAAATGGGACCGAGTAATGCCCCTCATCCGGCAGCTCGGTGAGCTGGGCGTTGGGGAGCTGCTCGGCGTACCAGCGCGCATGTTCGATGGGGACGGTGCCGTCGGCTTGGCCATGCCAGATGCGGATCGGTCGGTCGATCTGCTCTAAGGGAATTCCCCAATCGTGGGTGTAGAGGTACAGATCCCGGCGGGCGCCAGGGGCGCCGTTACGCATGGCATCGGCGATGGTGCGATTGAGGATGGCGGCGGTCTCGGCGTCGGCGAGCACGGCGCGGTCGGCGGCTGGGGCGGCGAGGCTGCGGGTATGCTCGACCAGGGATGGCCAATGCTCGAGCAGCATCGTGGTGGGGCCGCCAAAGATCAGGTCGCCGAGCCATTGCGCCTGTTGGCCGATGCGCAGATTCGCCCGCGCGGCCCAATGCATCTGCTCAAGCTGCTCGTCGCGATAGATCGGCCCGAGTGGGCAAACCAAGCCGCAGGCGGTTATGCGTCCTTGCAATCCTTGCGCCTCAGGCTGAGCGAGCCGCCAAGCGCAAGCCAGCACGTAGGGACCGCCGCCAGAGACGCCGATCAGCCCGAAACGCTCGAGGCCAAGCTGATCGGCGACGCAGAGCAGGTCATCGGGCCAGTCGCTGAGTAATTGTCCAGGGGCGGGGTCGCTGTCTCCATAGCCGGGCCGGTCGAGGCTGATGAGGCGCACGCCAAGCGCGCAGGCGACGGCATGCAGTAGCCAGGCTTCACGCCGCGAGCTCGGAAACCCATGCACATAGAACAGGGGGGTTCCCGCTGGGTCGCCGAACTGCGAGAAGGCAATGCGCCGTCCCGACGCCGCGATGGCCATCTCGAGCTGCTCGAGTGGCGGTGTGTCTGATCCAGTCACTGTGTCGATGATCCTGTGCGTTGCGGGCGAAGAGGGGCGTTTGCCAGAGCAGCTGTGGGTAGTCCTCCACTCGAGAGGAGCGTCCTCATCCGCCAGTCTCTGCATAGATGTGCGGGCTGCGCTTTGCCCATCCTACGGATTGGGGCGTTACCCAGCTGTGAATGTAGGCTTCGAGCCGATGAACCAAGGCATGCTGGCTCATTGGCAGGCTGGATTTCGCTCTGGGCTCAGCTCCATGATCTCGAGCCGATGGTTGCCGCAAGGATGTTCTTCCGATGGTCCCTGAGTCAGCAGCACCAAGCCATCATTGATGCCTTTGTCGGCGAGCCAGCTGCGCACATATTCGCTCCAATCCGGCAGATCGCTCTCGACATCGACGGCGAGCACACCATAGGAAAACTTGAGTGCTTGGCTGGTGCTCGGCGTTGGGCTGAGGGCCACCACCCAGCAGGGGAGTCGGAAGCGGGCGATGCTGCGGGCGGTGTTGCCGCTGCGGGTCGGGACCACGACCGCTTGCGGGGCGCTGCGCTCGACGGTGTGATAGACGCTGCGGGCGATCAGATCCACGGCGCGCAGTGGGCCGCCGTTGCCATAGGCGCCCAGGGCCTGCGCAAGCAGGCGGTTATCCCGCTCCGGCTCGATGGCGGCAGCGATGGCGGCGAGCATCTCGACCGATTCGACCGGAAAACGGCCCATGGCAGACTCGGCCGAGAGCATGACGCAGTCGGTGCCCCCGAGGATGGCGTTGGCGACATCGGTGGCCTCCGCGCGCGTTGGACGGCGCAGTGTGACCATCGACTCGAGCATCTGGGTGGCGGTGATCACTGGCTTGCCGCGCAGGTTGGCCTGCTCGGTGATGCGCCGCTGGGCGACGGCAATGGTCTCGATCGGGATCTCGACGCCGAGGTCGCCGCGGGCGACCATGATGCCGTCAGCGGCGTCGAGAATCTCATCCAGGTTATCCAGCGCCGAGGCGCGCTCGATCTTGGCAATGATGAAGGGGGCGTAGTCGAGGGTCTTGGCGGCCTTGCGTACCGCGTCGATGTCGGCGGCGTTCGCAACGAACGATTGGCTCACCGCATCGATCCGATACTCAGCAGCAAAGCGTAGCCACTGATGGTCATCCTCGGTGAAGGCGGAGATCCCGAGATCGATGCCGGGTAGATTCAGGCCCTTGCGTGAACGCAGCTCTCCACCCGCGCGCACATTGCAAACCACATCGGTCTCGGTGACCTCGACCACCTTGAGTAGGATGAAGCCGTCGTTCAGGAAGAGCCGATCGCCTGGCTTCACCGCCGCCGGCAGGCCGGGGAAGGTGATGCTGACACGATCGGCTTGGCCGATGCCAGGCTCGGTGGTGAGCGTGAAGGGTTGATCGCGCACCAGTTCGATCGGCTCCTGGTCGAGATCGCCGATGCGCATCTTGGGGCCGGGTAGGTCGCCCATGATCGCGACCCGGCGACCGACCTCGAGCGCGGCCGCGCGGATTGCGGTGATCAGCCCGGCGTGATAATCCGGGTTGCCATGCGAGAAATTGAGGCGGGCGACATCGAGACCCGCGCGGATCAGGGCACGCAGCACCTCGGGTTGGTCGGAGGCTGGGCCGATGGTTGCGACGATCTTGGTTTTTCGGTTAGGGATGAGCATGAGATGGAACTCGTGGTACAGCAGGCGGCGACGTGCCAGGGTGGATTGGAAACAGTCTAAAGCAAAGGCTTTGCCACTTTTTGACGGGATGCTGGATGCTCGTTCAGCTTGGTAGCTGATGGCTGATGGGTGGCCGCTGACCCGATCGCTGGTATCCTGAAGGCTCCGTTTCTGGTCTAATCCGCGCCCATGTTTCGACCCTTCTCGCTGTTCGTCGGCCTGCGCTACACCCGCGCGCGTCGGCGCAACCATTTCATCTCCTTCATCTCGCTGATCTCGATGCTCGGGATCATGCTCGGGATCGTGGCGCTCATCGTCGTGCTCTCGGTGATGAACGGGTTTCACAAGGAGATCCAGGTGCGCATTCTGGGCATGGCCTCGCATGCCACCCTGTCCGATCCGAGCGGGATCCGTGATTGGCAGGAGCTGGTCGATGAGCTGAGTCAGCATCCGCAGGTGATTGGCGCCGCACCCTTCGTCGAGATCCAGTCGATGCTGATGAACGCTGGCCGCACGCAAGCCGCCTTGCTGCGTGGCATCTTGCCGGCCGAGGAGGACGCGGTTTCAAATCTGCGACAAGACATGGTCTTGGGATCGGTCGATTCACTGGTCGCTGGCGGGTTCAAGATCATCCTCGGTCGCGAGCTGGCGGCCGTGTTGGGGGTCGGGGTAGGGGATAAGGTGACGGTCGTCACGCCTCAGCTGAATGCGACTCCCGTCGGCGTGATGCCGCGCTTGAAGGCCTTTACGGTGGTTGGTCTGTTCGAGGTCGGCATGTCCGATTACGACCGCGGGGCTGGCTTTATGCACATGGAGGATGCAGCACGCTTGCTGCGCTTGGGCGATGCCGCCGAGGGCGTGCGGCTGAAGCTGACCGATATGTGGGAGGCACCGATGATTGCGCGCGAGCTGCAATATTCGCTCGATGGACTGTATCGGGTCTCGGACTGGACGCAAGTGCATCGCAACTTCTTTGCCGCGTTGCGCACCGAGAAGCGAATGATGTCCATCATCCTGTTCCTGATCGTCGCCGTGGCCGCCTTCAATATCGTCTCGACCCTGGTCATGGTAGTGACCGATAAACGCGCTGATATCGCCGTGCTGCGCACATTGGGCGCCTCACCAGGCCGGATCATGGCGATCTTTATGGTGCAAGGCACCGCGATCGGCGTCTTCGGCACCTTACTCGGGATGGTTGGTGGGGTCTTGCTCGGCTGGAATGTCGAGTCGATCGTGGCCTTCATCGAGAGGCTGTTCGATGTCCATTTCCTCGACCCGAGCATCTATTACATCAGCGTGCTGCCATCGGATGTCCGCGCCGCGGATGTGATTCGGATCGGACTCGGTGCCTTTCTGATGAGCCTGGTGGCAACGCTCTACCCGGCTTGGCGAGCGGCACGGACAGACCCTGCCGAGGCTCTGCGCTATGAATGAACAGAGAGGAGTAGGCACTGCAGCGGCAGGCGCGGCGCAGGTGGGGGGCATTCGTCAGGCGACGGTCAGTCCGGTCTTAGAGGCGCGCGGCGTTAGCAAGCGTTTTCGCCAGGGGCCGATCGACGTCGAGGTGTTGCGAGGGATCGATTTGGTGGTGCCTGCCGGTTTGCGCATGGCCATTATCGGTGCCTCGGGCTCGGGCAAGAGCACCATGTTGCACTGTCTTGGTGGCCTTGAGCAGCCGAGTGCCGGCGAGGTGCTCTGGTCGGGTGAAGCGGTGATGCGACTCTCGGAGCGGGTGCGCGGCGAGCGTCGCAATCGCCAGCTCGGCTTTGTCTATCAGTTCCATCATCTGCTGCCGGAGTTCACCGCGCTTGAGAATGTCGCCATGCCGCTGTTGATCCGCGGTACTGAGCCGGCGGAGGCGCAAGCGCAGGCCGCAGCGATGCTCGGCCGCGTTGGGCTGAGCCATCGTGAGCTGCACAAGCCGTCTGAGCTCTCCGGCGGTGAGCGCCAGCGCGCGGCTATTGCCCGGGCACTCGTGACCCGACCCGCCTGCGTGCTCGCCGATGAGCCGACCGGGAATCTTGATCGGCATACCGCCGAGGGCGTCTATGATCTGATGCTTGAGCTCAATGCCGAGATCGGCACCAGCATCATCATCGTCACCCATGATCCCTCACTGGCGGCGCGCACCGATCAGGTCTGGCGTCTGGATGAAGGCCGACTGGTCGAGGCCGCATAACAGGCGCTTTGCAGCCAGGCCAAGGGCTGGACCTGTCGCCATTAGCCTGGGCTTTGCCCTGGGGGTCGGCAGCTATTTCCTGGCCGCTGAGCCACCACCTCATCTCGCGGTTGTGGTGCTGCTGGTGCTGGCGGCTGTTGGCCGGCTGCTGCATCGGATCGACTGGCCCTTGGTGGTGCTCGCCCTCGGCTTTTGCTGGTCGCATCTCTGGGCCTGCTCGCTGCTGTGTGCGCCCTTTCCAGACGCCCTTGCGCAGCAGGATCTGACCCTGATCGGTCGCATCGCTTCGCTACCCGATGCCACGACTGAGAGAACCCGGTTTCTGTTCGATGTCGAGCAGACGCTCGACGCCGGCACCCCGATCCCGTTCAAGGGGCGGGTGCGGTTGTCTTGGTATCAGCAGGCGCCGCCGCTTCTGGCCGGCGAGCGCTGGCAGTTCAAGGCTCGGCTCAAGCCTCCACATGGCTTCATCAATCCCGGTGGCTTCGACTATGAGCGCTGGCTGTTCCGGCAGCAGGTCAAGGCCACCGGTTATGTGCGCATGCAGGACAGACCACAACAGTTAGCAGCCGGTGCAGGGGGCTATTGGCTGAGCCGATGGCGTCAGCGGCTGCGCGAGCGCCTGTACCAAGCGCTGCCGAGTGGTGTCGGCGCGGCCTTGATCCCAGCCCTGGTGATCGGCGACCGCAGTGGACTCAACCCTTCGCAATGGACGGTCTTCTCGCGCACCGGAACCTCGCATCTGATCGCGATCTCGGGGCTCCATGTCGGGCTCGTCTCGGCAGCGATCTTCGTCCTCGCTCGGCGCCTCTGGGCGCGCGTTCCGGGCTTGGCGCTGCGTATCGCTGCGCCGCGCGCGGCGGCGCTGCCGGCCCTGCTTGCCGCCTTCGGCTATGCCGCCTTGGCTGGGTTTTCGGTGTCGACGCAGCGTGCCTTGGTGATGCTAGCGGTGGTGTTGGTCGCGATCATGGCTGGTCGCACCCTGCGCCCTTCAAGCGCCGTGGCGGTGGCGCTGGCCGCGGTGCTGCTGATCGATCCGGCAGCGGTGCTGGACTATGGCTTCTGGCTCTCGTTTGGCGCCGTTGGTGTGCTGCTCTACGCGCTCGGCTGGAGGCTCGGACCACCCGGCTGGATCGCACGCTGGGGTGCCGCTCAATGGGCGGTGGCGCTGGGCCTGTTACCGCTCCTGATCGCGTTCTTTGGTCGTGCCTCATTGATTGCGCCGCTGGTCAATCTGGTCGCGGTGCCCCTGTTCGGGCTATGCCTGCCGGTGATCCTCATCGCCAGCCTGGCGTTCTTGGCCACGGGTTGGGCATCCCCGCTGGTCGCTGTCAGTGGGCTACTGAGCCAGGGCTATAGCCTGCTCGTGAGCGCTGCCTCTCTGCCTTGGGCCAGCGTGACGCTGGGCGGGCGGCCAGACTGGGTTTGGCTGATCGCTGGACTCGGCGCCTTGCTGTTGCTGGCACCTCGCGGCCTGCCAGGGCGCTGGCTGGGGCTGATCTTGCTGTTGCCGCTTTGGCTGTTGCGTCCAGCTGCTCCCGCGCCAGGAACGCTTCAGGTGGCGCTGCTGGACGTTGGACAAGGGCTCGCGGCGGTGATCCGAACCCATCGACATACGCTGGTCTATGATACCGGGCCGGGCTTTCGCAGCGGTTTCAACACCGGCGAGGCGGTGGTTGCGCCCTACCTGCGACATCTCGGTATTCGCCGGATCGATCTGCTGATGATCTCGCACGCGGATCAGGATCACGCCGGCGGGGTGCGGGGGCTACTGGATTCGGTGAGGGCTCAACGCATCCTGAGCGGCGAGCCTGATCAGCTCGAGAAGCTGCTTCAAGCTTCCGATGCGGCGGCGCCGGCGGATCGCGCCGGAACCCGATCGACTGGACGAGATCCTGATGCCAAGGCTGGGGCTGAGCCGGTGCGCGTCGAGACCTGTCTCGCTGGGCAACGCTGGCACTGGGATGCCGTCGACTTCGAGATCCTGCATCCGACGGAGCCGATTGAGTCCGGCAACAATAGCTCCTGCGTGCTCCGCATTGCGCTTGGCAAGACCGCGCTGCTCTGGCCTGGCGATGCCGAGGCCGCGGTTGAGCGAAGCCTGCTGCAGCGCAAGGGCGATGCATTGCGCTCAGAGATCCTGGTCGCGGCGCACCATGGTAGTGCAAGCTCGACCACTCAGCCTTTCCTCGATGCCGTTTCGCCGCAGTGGGTGCTGTTCTCGATGGGCTGGAAGAATCGCTTCGGCTTTCCCTCGCCGCCCGTGCGTGCGCGTGTGGCCGCGTCGGGTGCCGCAAGTCTGGACACCGCCAGCGCGGGTGCCATTGAGCTGTCGCTTGACCCCAGTGGTGAGCTCCGCATGGCGCGGCCCTATCGAGAGCGTGCGGATCGGCTCTGGCGCCATCGCCCTGCGCCTGCCATGCCTGATATGTCCGCTGGGCCCTAGCCCATCTGGCCGTCTCCAAGCCCGCTGGAATATCCCCAAGAGCCACTGCCGACTCGGCCTGATGCGTTTGCAGTGCGTTATGATGGCCACCCGATGTTGTTGGCTCACTTGCGTCCCGAGGTAACCCCCTAGTGCTCGATCTGATGAAGGCTGGTGGCTGGCTGATGGTGCCAATCTTGCTGTGCTCGGTTGCCGCGATGGCCATTGTGATCGAGCGCTTCTGGGCCTTAGGCCGCAAGCGGATCATGCCGGATGGACTGGTGATGCAGATCTGGGAGCTAGAGCGTACCAATCAGCTTGACGATCAGCGGATTGAACAGATTCGACAGGGCTCGGCGTTAGGACGGATGCTCGCCGCAGGACTGGTGAACCGGTTTCACCGGCGCGAGATCATGAAGGAGGCCATTCAGGATACAGGCCGGTACGTCGTCTCCGGGATGGATCGCTACCTCAGCGCGCTCGGGACCATTGCTGCCGTGACCCCGCTGCTTGGACTGCTAGGGACTGTGATCGGCATGATCGATGTGTTTGCGGTGATCATGGACGCGGGGGTCGGCGATCCGGGTGTGCTCGCGGGCGGTATCTCACAGGCGCTGATCACCACCGCCGCCGGTCTCTCGATCGCCATTCCGTCACTGATGTTCCATCGCTATTTTGTCAGTCGGGTCGATAAGCTGGTGGTCGGCATGGAAGAGCAGGCACTGCGGCTGATCGAGGTGATGCAGGGCGATCGTGAGGCCACAGATGGAGAGACGCCTTGAATCTGCGTCCGCATCGACCCGAAACGCCCGAGATCAATCTGACCCCCTTGATCGACGTCGTCTTCCTGCTGCTGATCTTCTTCATGGTCACCACCAGCTTCCGTGACGAGGGTCGGGTACGCCTGCAGCTGCCTGAGGCCGATGCCGAGGCCGTCGTGCCAGAAGAGATCGAGCTGGTCGAGGTGATGATCGATCGGGCCGGGCGTTTTTATGTCAATGCACAAAGGGTCAACGGAACTGATCTGGAGACACTCAAGCAGGCACTGGTCGGCGCGGTTGGCGCCGAGCGCGGGGTTCCTGTCCTGATCAAGGCCGATGCCAAGGCAGAGCATCAGGCGGTGATGCGGGTACTGGATGCCGCCGGTCAGCTCGGCCTGAGCCAGGTTGCCTTCGCGGCCAGCCAGACTCAAGCCATGCGCTCGGTGCCGAGCCTAGTGCCAGGGCTAGCGCCGCAGCAGGGGCTCGACCAAGCAGGCGGCCAGACTGGACAGCAGACAGGGGACCAGGGACGGGTGCACCAGCCGAGTTCAGCGCTGGAGGCCGACCAATGAGTTCGCCGGGGGAGGCCTCCGCCCGCGAGATCTATCGGCGCTTACTCGACTATGTGCGCCCGTATTGGAAGATGTTCGCGATCTCGATCGCTGGCATGCTGGTGTTTGGGCTCACCGAGCCGCTGTTCGCGGCGATGATCAAGCCCCTGTTGGATGGCAGCTTTGTCGATCGCGATCCCGACGTGGTGCGGCTGATGCCCATCCTGCTGATAGGCATCTTTTTAGTGCGTGGTATTGCTGGCTTTGTGAATACCTACTGTCTGAAATGGGTCGGGCGGCGGGTGGTGGCCGATCTGCGCCAGCAGATGTTCGAGCATCTGCTGCGCTCACCCGCGCGTTATTACGACCAGCAGGGTTCCGGCCAGCTTGTTGCCAAGTTCACGTTCAATGTCGAGAACGTTGCAACGGCCTCGACCACGGCACTGACGACGCTGGTTCGCGATGGCTTCACGGCCCTAGCGCTGATCCTCTACATGCTCTACATCGATGCCGCGCTCTCGGCGATCTTCCTGCTGGTGGCGCCGGCGATGGTACTGGCGATCCAATACGCGACCAAGCGCTTTCGCCGTTACGGCAGGCGGGTGCAAGAGCGCATGGGCTTGCTCTCGCAGGCGGCACAAGAGGTGATCGATGCGCACCGGGTGGTCAAGGCGTTCGGTGGAGAGGCGTTCGAGTCCCGGCGCTTCGCCGCGGTGAACGAGAAGACCCGCTCGCTGCAGATGAAGATTGTCGCCACCGACTCGATCAGCGTACCGTTGGTGCAGCTGATCGCGGCGATCGCGATCAGCATCATTGTCTATCTATCGACGCTGCAAGGCTTGCGGGAGGACATCACCGTGGGCACCTTCATGTCGTTCATCGTCGCCATGGGGCTCCTGCTGCCGCCAGTGAAACGGCTGACCTCGGTGAATTCGCATCTGCAGCGCGGCATTGTTGCTGCCGAGAGCCTGTTCGAGCTGATCGACAGCGAGATCGAGAGCGACAGCGGTCAGCGGGTGATGGTGTGTGCCGAGGGTCGGGTGGAATATCGCGGCGTCACCCATGTCTATGATCCGGAGAAGGGCGCCGTGCTTGAGGATCTGAATCTGATCATCGAGCCCGGGCGAAGCATCGCGCTGGTTGGTCGCTCAGGCAGTGGTAAGTCGACCATTGCGAGCCTGTTACCTCGTTTCTACGATCCAACCGAAGGCCAGATCCTGATCGATGCTGTGGATATTCGCGACCTGACCCTGGCCAGCCTGCGCGCGCAGATCTCGCTGGTGACTCAGGATGTGGTGCTGTTCAACGATACCCTGGCCAACAATATTGCCTATGGACTCAAGGGCGGTGCGAGCCGGTCCGAGCTGGAGCGTGTTGCCGAGGCCGCCCACGCGGCCGACTTCATCAACGCCTTGCCGAAGGGCCTGGATACCTTGGTCGGGGATCGCGGTATCCTGCTTTCGGGCGGACAGCGCCAACGCGTCGCGATTGCCCGTGCGATGCTCAAGGATGCCCCGATCCTGGTGCTCGATGAGGCCACATCGGCACTGGATACCGAGGCCGAGCGTCATATCCAGGCTGCGCTGGCGGCACTGATGGAGCATCGCACCACGCTGGTGATCGCGCATCGGCTGTCGACCATCGAGCACGTCGACGAAATCCTGGTCCTGGACGCAGGCCGCATCGTCGAGCGCGGCACGCATGCCGAGTTGATCGCCCGCGGCGGCTACTATGCCCGTCTGCATCGGATGCAGTTCGCGGACGCTGGGATCGAGCCGGCCTTGTAGCGTGCGCGCCCGAGCGAAAGGGCCTGAGCCCGAGCAGGCTCCTGTCAGGGAGCACCAAGACCGCTTCCAGCACCCACTGCTGCGCAGGCTGCCGGAGCGGGTTTGGTATCAGGGCCATTGGCTTGGCCTTTGGCTGGCGCCGCTCGGCGGGCTCTACTGCGGTTTTGCACAGCTGCGTCGCTGGCTCTATCAACGTGGCTGGCTGGCCTCCTATTCGGCCCCTGTTCCGGTCATCGTGGTTGGCAACCTCAGCGTTGGCGGCACCGGAAAGACCCCCTTGGTGCTCTGGCTAGCGCGCTACTTGGCCGAGCGCGGCTATCGACCTGGCATCGCGCTGCGCGGTTATGGGCGGCAGCGGACATCCCGGGAGCTACCGCAGCAGGTCCCGACCGATGGCGAGGCCAGCCGGTTTGGTGATGAGCCGGTACTGCTGGCCCGGCGCGCTGGCTGTCCGGTGATGGTCGGGCGTGATCGCGTCGCGGCGGCGCGTCAGCTCGCCGAACACTGCGACTGTGATCTGGTGGTGACCGACGACGGCCTGCAGCATTACCGGCTGCAGCGTCAGCTCGAGATCCTGGTGGTGGATGGCGAGCGTGGTTTCGGCAATCGCCGTTGTTTGCCGGCGGGGCCGCTCCGCGAGCCGGTGAGCCGCGGGCGCAGGGTCGATTTGCTGATCGAGAACGGCGGCAGCCAAGGCTCTGGCGTCAGGGATGCTCCGCTCAGCCGTCCTGGAATCAGCGATCCTGGCGCCATGCTAGAAAGCGACAGGTATCGCATGCGGCTGCAGCCTGCTGATGCCCTGAGCCTAGTTGATTCGGCATTGCGACGACCGCTGGCCGACTTCGCGGGACAGCAGGTGACCGCGGTTGCTGGGATCGGCAATCCACAGCGCTTCTTCGCCATGCTGCGGGGCCTTGGCCTGCAAATACGGCCTCGGCCCTATCCTGACCATTATCGCTATCGCGCCGCTGATCTCCAGACCTGGCCTGAGGGTCCGGTGTTGATGACAGAGAAGGATGCGGTCAAATGTCGGGACTTCGCGGGACCAGCCCATTGGTGCGTGCCGGTGACAGCCCTGCCCGAGCCGCGTTTCATCCGGGCGTTAGAGGGAAGGTTGAATCAGGCGCTGGGACGAACGCTGGCGCCGATTGAGTAAGATCGGTGAGGAACCCAGTGGAATCGGCGTCATTAGCAGTGAATAGGTGGATAGGATCAATGAGCACAGAACGCCTAACGCAACCCTTTCGCGTGGTGATCCCGGCTCGCTATGGCGCTACCCGCCTGCCGGGCAAGCCACTGATCCAAATTGCCGGCAAGCCCATGATTGGCTGGGTTTGGGAGCGTGCGTGCGCCAGCTCAGCCGACGAGGTGTTGATCGCGACGGACGATGCACGGATCGCCGAAGTCTGCACAGACTTGGGTGCCAAGGTGGTGATGACGCGCGCTGACCACAGGAGCGGCTCGGAGCGAATCGCCGAGGTTGTCGAGCGCCGTGGTTGGGCAGCAGGGGAGATCATCGTCAACCTGCAGGGCGATGAGCCTGGGATCTCGCCGGCGCTGATCGATCAGGTGGCGCGCGGGTTGGTCCAGCATCCCGATGCCGGCCTCTCAACCTTGGCTTGCCCGATCGAGGACGCCAATTCCCTATTCGATCCACAGGTCGTCAAAGTGGTCACTGATCGTAACGGCTATGCGCTGTATTTCACCCGAGCGCCTGTCCCTTGGCATCGCGACCAATTCTCGCGCGATCAGACGCTGCTACCCAGTGGTGTGCCCTTTCTGCGCCACATCGGGCTCTACGCCTACCGTGCTTGCTTTCTCGCGCGTTATCTCGCCTGGCCCCCGTCTGTGCTTGAGCAGGCCGAGTCGTTAGAGCAGTTGCGGGTGCTCTGGCATGGAGAGCGCATCCATGTCTCTGAGGCGGAGACCTTGCCTGGTCCGGGGGTGGATACCCCAGACGACGTTCTTCAAGCCACGCGCTGGCTGAAGGCGAGGCAATAGGCACAACCTCGACTCTGATCACGTCCATCGGTTAGCCTGCCAGCCTAGCGTACCGGTTAACGGACCCGTTAGCTTACTGGCTAGCCTAAAGCCCCAGCCTCAAGTCCGTCGAGCAGATGCATCAGCTCCTCGGAAAATTCGCCCTCTGGACCATGGATCGGAACCTCGATGTGCTCATTGGCGCGGAACACCGCCTGACCGAACTGGTCGGTCTGGATAGGCGGAACTACATCAAAGGCCTCAAGGACCAGGTGTCCCTGATCTGGATCACTGTCACCAAGGATCTCGACGATTCGGCAGTCACGGCCAAAGTAGAGGCAGTCACGCCCGATGAGCGCTCGCAAGTGTTGGGTAAAGGCGTCATGGGTCATCAGCATTCTCGAGCATCATATCCAGAGGATGGCAGAGAGGATGGCAACGAGTAGGAGATGGTTGCTGCGGCGAGCAAAAAAAATGCCCCGCGAGATCGCGGGGCAATTCACCACTGAGGAGGTCAGAGGACGGAAATAGCAGAGAGGGAGGTTTCCGCCTCAATGAGATCGAAGCAGAATCAGTGCCAACTTGACGTGTCGGCATCCCAGCTCGTCTATGCATTGGTCTGGCAGCCTGCGATGGGTTGTGATCGTGCGAGACGGCCTGTATAACCCTGCAAACAAAGGGGTGCGAGTGGGTAACAATTGGATCAAGCAAAGCAGTTCCTGCACTACCATGGTGCGCTGGGCCTCGAAAGACCGCTGCTGCCAAGATGCTTGCTCTCTCGGGTTTGTTCCGATCCCGATCATTGGCTACAGCATTGAGCGATACCCGGCTTGAAAGCCGGGTCAGTGATACGAGCGTGAGCAGCGTGAGTGTGAGTGAGTCTGTTGCGGCTGGGCCTTAGCGCCATTTCCTTTGTACTTCTCCTTGAGCGATTCATAGATCGCTCTGCGCTGATGTTCGTCTCGTTCAACTGCAAGGCCAGGGTCAAGGTCGGATACACACCGGGTCGCGCGACTACTTCCATCATGCCGATGCGGTTGGCGAGCTCTAGGCCATCGATGGCGACTGAGTTGTTCTGTCCGAGGTGTAGTCTGATGTTGGCTTTCATAGTTAGTCCTGGTTTGTGTTGGCGTGGCTCAAAATCCAAACTCGGCAAAATCGATCGGCTCGTCATCGACCCCATGAACCCGGATCGTGTTCAACCGAAGCGTGTCACCGTTGACGACGCCTTGTGCGGTATAGGTGAGCAGGCGCTCCCCCATCGCCTCGGGTGTTCTGTAGCCTGACTCGACCTCGACCTCGCCGTCACCTTTTGCGGTGACCGAGCAGGGGACGTTGATGGTCTTGAAAGCCGTGCTAAGACTGCGACGAATCAGATATCCAGCGGTCTGGCAGATGTCGCGCTCGGTCATCGTGCCGGCGATTGGGCGTTTGGCGACTTCGCGCTCGGCCTTGGCGGCTTCGCGTTGCTCCTCGCTCGGCGGCTCAGCAAACATGGCCGAGAGGGTAACGGCGATGATCAGGAACAACGCGAACCAGGCGGCGACGCTGGTTGGCGGCTTGTTCTTTGCGCCGCAGCTCGGGCAGGTCTTGGCCTTCTTGGCGATCTGATGGCCGCAGGTCTTGCAGGGGGTGAGTTTGCTCATGATGACTCCTGTTTTCTATCGTTGTGGCCGGTTTAGGGTATCGCATCCCGAGTGCCAAGCCATCCAAAACCAGCATGTATGCAGTTGATTTTACTGCTACGCTAAACGCTCTAATTTCCGCAATCTCCGAAACGAAAACCTCTAAAAACGCTTATGAATCAAAAACTTATCCGTGTCCTTTTCTGCTGCATGGGTAATATCTGCAGATCGCCGACGGCGCAGGGGGTGTTTACCAAGCTCGTGATCGAGGAGGGTTTATCGCCGCTGATCGAGGTCGATTCGGCAGGAACCCATGCCTACCATGTTGGCGAGCCGCCAGACCCGCGCGCGCGGGACACGGCGCAGCGGCGCGGGATCGATCTTTCCCGCCAGCGCGCGCGCAGGGCCGTGGCTGAGGACTTTGAGCGGTTCGATTATGTGCTGGCGATGGACCAGGATAACCACCGGGCGCTCTCCTCGCTCTGTCCGCCAGGCTTCGAGGACCGGCTCAAGCTGTTCATGGATTACGCACCACATCTGAAGATCCGCGAGGTGCCTGATCCCTATTATGGCGGCGCCAATGGCTTCGAGGTGGTCTTCGATATGGTGGATGAGGCGGCGCGCGGGCTTCTTGAGGCGATTCGCCGCGAGCGGCTCGGGTCTGTTTAAGCCCAGCCCGTTTCCCTTAGCCCGTCGTGCTGAGCAGGCTGTCGTAATCGATGGGTCTCATCGACCCTGACAGATCCCGCTTGAGATCATCGGCAAGCCTGAGCTCGAGATCACCAGGATGGATGCCGATTCGGATCGGCAGGTTGCGGCTCCTCGCCTGATGCCAGTTCCAGCGATTCCAGAGCCGTAACACGGGCGCGCGCAGCGCGTTATCTGCCTCATAGCCGGTGAGGGGCAGGGGTTGGGTGCGTTCGGCAGCGCTGTCGATGATCCCGTCGAACCCTTCGTAGAGCGAAAAGGGGCAGGCCTCGCGCAGTCGTGCAAGCGAGATGCGACCCATCGCCCATGCCGGCGGCACGTAGAGCCTTGGCGGCCTCAGCCCCTGCTCAGCGAACCAGGCGTGGCAGCGATTGATCAGTGCGATGATCCCCGCCTCATCGAGCGCCAGATGCTCGGCTACCTGGCGCGATAGCAAGAGGCTATGCAGGCGGTGGTAGAGGCCACCGATCCGCTCCGCCTGGTGCTGCCAACCATGACCAGCCAGTGTGTAGCCCTCACGCTCTAGGCTGCGGAGGGTTTCGATGCACTTGCGGCTCCAGTTGCGGCCAGGCACGACCAGCAAGGTGACCGGCGCCAGCTGATGTTGCTCTAGCCGCTTGACGATCTGCAGCACCGCCGGCAGGGTCTCCGGCATCAGGTCGTGCACCGAGATTAACGCCTTTGGCAAGGCGGCATTGGTGACTCGCGATACCTGATCAACGGCTTTCATACTGCTCCAGGCCTTGCGGGTCTTGGTCGCGCAGCACCGAGAGCCAGTGATGCAGATTACGATCGTTGATCTGCCGCGCCGCCTCGCGCCCAAGCGAGGCCTGGTGCTCGAGCATCTCCTGGTCCAGCGCACACACGCGTGTCAGTGTGCTAGAGAGCGTTTCATCGTCACGCATCTGGAAGAGCGCGCGATTGAGCTGGTCCCAGCTCAGGATACCGCACTGCGATGAGACCACGACTAAACGTCCGCGGGCCATCGCCTCGAGGGCGATCGTGCCAAAGGACTCGATCGTCGATGGCAGCACCAAGAGATCGGTGCGATCGATCAGGGGCAGAATCGCTTGGCGTCGGACCCAACCAACGTAGTCGAGATTCGGCAGGCGGGCGGCCTCTTGTTGGACCCAATCACGCAGCGGGCCATCTCCGGCGATCTGGAAATTCAGTTGCGGCAAGGCTTCGGCGGCCTCGATCACGGCACCCAGATTCTTCTCCGGGGCCAAGCGTCCGGCGAACAGCACCTGTTCGATCCGGGGGCGCAGCGGACTGACCGGCACATCCAGAAACTGCTTCGGTATCGGGGTGCCCATGAGGCCGACCTTGGACGCGCCGATTGAACGCGCGACGTCCAGCATCTCGTGCGAATTCGCCAGCACCAAGTGGCTCGATTTGAACAGGGCGCGATGGCAGTTGTTCAGATAGGTCTGGGCGAGCATGCCAAACAGGCGCCAGTGATTGTTGAGTGCGGCCAAGCGCTCGAAATGGGTGTGGAAGCCCACCACCAACCGCGCTGGGGAGCGACGCACAAACAGCAGACCGAGCATTGCATAGGGGCCTGGTGTCGGGATGATGATGGCATTCGGGTCAAGCCGTTTGAGCCGCCGAAGGATGAGCTTCGGCCAAGGGATCAGAAAACGCTGCGTAGGATCACCTGGCATCGGCATCGCTAAACCACCGTGCCAGCGGCCGGCGCGGTAGCGGGGCGAGATCAACTCGACCTTGGCCCCGGCGGCCTTCAGGTGTTCGGCCAGATCTCGATAGTAGGTGCCGACGCCATTACGCTCCGGCGCGGCATCCGAGATGATGGCCACTCGAAGTCCGCGTGCATCGGCGGCTTGCATCCGAGCGACATCGAGGGTCGCGGTCGGCGCTGCTGGCTGAGCGGTGTTCAGCATGTTGCTGTCCGAGCCTCAGCCACCGCGGTGCGCGGTGCCACTGCCGACGCCAGCACTGGATGCCGATAAGCCGCCGCGAAGCGCTCCGAGACCGAGGCCGGGGTCAGGCCGAACTGCTCGAGGCTGTAATGATGGCTGCTCTTGTAGCTCCGTGCCCGGCGATCTTCCTGCGCGAGCACCAGATCAAAGTCCGCTGAGACTGGCAGCGCAAAGCGTTCGTAGACCTCTTTTAGGGTCTTGCCGAGACCGCCGCGCAAGTCTTGCATGCCAAGCGCCGCATGCCGCGACGCTGGAAGTTGTTCACGTAGCCGATCCAGGTTCTCGTAGTAAAAGGCGAGCTGGGCGGTCAGTCGTTGACGCACCGGCTCGCTATCCGCCGGCACACCGAAGAAGGCCAGGCCGGCCTCAATCGAGCTGAGCTGAGAGGGAAGGGTCTCGAGCGGATCACGAAGACTGACAATGAAGCGGGCATCCGGAAAGCGCTGGGCGAGACTCTGTGCCATCGACGCAAAGGCCGCGTTCTTTGACAGCAGGCGTTTCCCGTCGCCTTGCACATAGAGATGGCGCTTGAGACAGGACTCATAAAAATCGAGCAGGCGCTCGCGCTCAGCCGGCTCGAGATCAGCATCGAAGCGACCGACGCGCCAGATGTGCTTAAACTGCGGGAACGGCAGCGCCAGGATGAAACAGGAGAGGACCGGCATCAGCGCGAAGTAGTCCTCTTCCGGCGTGGTCAATCCCATTGGATGCACATCATCGAGCCCAGCGAAGACCCGCCGCTCGAGCCTGCTCAGCAGCCGAGCCATTGGCGCGCCAATGGCCCGATCGGCACGCGCAAGCGCGCGGAAGAACAGCCGCTGCGTGACCGATGGGGCAAACAGGCATTCCCAGGTCCGAAAGGTTGTGAACTGCTCATCCTGAGCCAGCACCTGATGCAAGCGCGTGGTGCCACTGCGAGGGACGCCGAGCACGAACAGAGGCGCCTCCACTCGCACCCGGCGCCAGCCGCGGAAGAACAGATCATCGAGCAGGAAACCAAGCCAGTGCAGCGCCTGGCCGAATGCAAAGATCGGCAGGAAACCGAGCATGATCAACAGCCGCCGCGGCCTCAAGGCGGCATGGCCGTCTGGAGAGGCGGTCAGACTCGAGCCCATCAGGCCGATGAAGCGCTTGGTCGAGATGAGGAAAAGCTCAAGCATGGCAACTGTATTCGGCCTTGGTGTTGGCAAGGTCATCAGAATGACTAGCGTTTGTCATGATGGCATCAGAAGACCCTGGTTGAACTGCATCGTCATGCTTAGTGACTGTCCAGAAATGACTTCCCGATTTCGGAGCGACCTGTCGCGGCAGCTTCGGGAAGCAAATGATGGACACTTCCTTATTGACCGGCTGGATTCGACTGCTGGCCTGTCGCATCGCTCGGCGGCGCTGGCTCACCGTTGCCACCCTGCGCCAGCGGCGTCGCTGGTCGCATCCTCTCCTTGTGCTCGGCTGCTGCCGCAGTCGGCGAAGCTTGGTCGGTGGTTTCGGCTGTTGCAGAGATTGTACGGCTCGGAGCGACCTCTTGGCTGCTTGTCGTCTCGGGTATCGGCTTCACAAGTGTGGGCTCAGGTTTGGGTGCTGATGTTGGCTCAAGTTTGGTTTCAGGCTTGGGCTCAAACTCAGGCTCAGGCCTAGACTCAGACTTGGGCGCTGCCGGATTTTCAGCATCAGGGGCTGCAACCGGGGAATCCTCATGCCGGGATGGCTGCAGTTGCGGTTTCGCGGTCGATGCAGTGACGGCTGAGTCCGCCTTCTCCGCGCTGGCCTCCGCTTCGGGCTGCGTCTTGGCGTCAGCAGTGGGCGCCGGCGGATTCGAGGTTGGCGCAGTGGATGGGCTGGGCGTCGTCGACTTCGCATCAGACGGGCTTTGGGCGGTGCGGACGGGGTCGGGCGGCGGTTCGTCTTGCATTGCTTGCCGCATCAATCCCTCTGTCCTCGCCCGCCGATCCTCGGACGCGGGGCTCGGCTCTGGCGCAGCGGCCGGTGCTACTTCGGTCATCGATGGGCTTGCTGCATCCGATGGCAGGTCTTCTTGCTGTTCGCTCGCAGTGCTGGTGCCTTCACTGCGCCGGCGGCCGCGGCCACCACGGCGACGGCGGCTTGAGCGGGCTCGACCCGAAGGCTTGTTCTCGCCGTCCTCTGCGCCTGGCTCAGTGCGCGTGTCATCAGCAGTCTCTTCGACACTCGCAGCACCCCTGTCGGTATGCCTATCCGTCTTCGCCCGCTCGCCAGTCGTTGAACCAGTTTCAGGGCCTGTTTTCTGGTCGTTGTCGTTCTTGTCTGCGTTCGCACCTGATGTGCTCACCACCAGCGCCCTTGAGGAGGACACTGGCGTTGCCGCGGGTTTTGCAGTTGCCGATGACGGCTGCGCCTCGTCCGAGGCTGCCGTGTTGCCCGATTCGTCAGTGGCAGCGTTTGCGGAATCGCCAGGTTGCTGAGTGCGCCGACCGCGGCCACCTCGCGAGCCGCGACGAGAGCTGCTGCGTCGCGATGGACCCTGGCTGGATGGACCCTGACTCTGAGCGCCGCCGTTTGCCGCCGTCTGGCCGAGCGCTTCTTGCGTGCCCTGTGCACTGCTATTGATGTGATTGGTCTCCGTGCTCGTGCTGTCCTGATCTGCCGCAGACGCGGTCTCCCTCGCGCTGCTGCGATCATTGCCAGGGCTGCTCGACCGACGCGAGCGGCGCTCACCACGGGCGTTGCGACTGCCTTGGTCGCTCCGTCCGCGGTCAGATCCAGCGCCTCTGCCACCTGATGACGTCGATCGATCGGCACGCGGGCCGGCACCGGTCGAGCGCCTCGATCCGCCTCCCGCATCAGCGCCTTGCGCCGACGCATCGTCGGGCTGATCAGCCGGCAGGGCGAAGAGTGTCGACCAGATCCGCTTGAGCACGCTCTCGGTGCGCCGGCCTTGCTCGCTGGCGCTATCGGCTGCGGTCGGCATCGGCGGCACATCGTCCAAGGGGTCGGGGCGTTGCGGTGCGGGCATCGAGGGGGCCAATGCCTTCACCGCAGGCTCTTCCGGACGCGGGATGCTGTGAGGCCGCGCAAAAGCGGGCTCGGCCTGTTTCGGTTGCGCGGCCAGGTCGTAGCTCATCTCGTTATCAGCGAGGCGCTCGGCATCCTGGGCGCGGATGCGCTCGATCTCAAAGTCCGGCGTCTCCATGTGCCGATTCGGGATCAGCACGACATCGACCTGCTGGCGCTCCTCGATCTGCAGGATCTGCCGGCGCTTTTCATTCAAAAGGAAGGTGGCAACCTCGACCGGCAGCTGCGCGATGATGCGCGAGGTGCGATCCTTCATCGCCTCTTCCTCGACGATCCGCAGCACCGACAGCGCCAGTGACTCAACGCCGCGGATGACGCCCTGGCCCTTGCAGCGTGGGCAGACCAGCTGGCTGGATTCACCCAGCGAGGGACGCAGGCGCTGGCGCGACATCTCCAGCAGTCCGAAGCGCGAGATGCGCGCGACCTGCACCCTGGCGCGATCATGCTTGAGGGCGTCGCGCAGCCGATTTTCGACCTCGCGCTGATTCTTTGCCGGCGTCATGTCGATGAAGTCGATCACGAACAGACCACCGAGGTCGCGCAGCCGAAGCTGGCGGGCGATCTCGTCGGCCGCCTCGAGGTTGGTGTTGAGTGCGGTCTCCTCGATATCCGCGCCCTTGGTCGCCCGTGCGGAGTTGATGTCGACCGAGGTCAGCGCCTCGCCCTGGTCGATCACCAGCGAGCCGCCCGAGGGCAGCCGTACCTCGCGCTGGAACACCGACTCGATCTGGCTCTCGATCTGGTAGCGGGTGAACAGCGGCACCTCGTCCAGATAGAGCCGCAGCTTCTTCAGGTTCTGCGGCATCACCTGGCGCATGAAGGCCTCGGCCTTCTCGAACACCTTGGAATCATCGACCACGATCTCGCCGATGTCGGCGCGCAGATGGTCGCGCATCGAGCGGATGATGACATCGCTCTCTTGGTAGATCAGGAAGGGCGCCTTGCGCTCCTCGCCGGAGGTCTTGATCGCATCCCAGAGCTGGAGCAGGTAGTTGAGATCCCACTGCAGCTCCTCGGCGTTCTTGCCGACGCCCGCAGTACGCACGATCAGGCCCATGTCCTCGGGCAGTTCGAGCTGGCTCAGCGCCTCGCGCAGCTCGGAGCGATCGTTGCCTTCGATCCGCCGCGAGACACCACCGGCACGCGGGTTGTTCGGCATCAGCACCAGGTAGCGGCCAGCCAGCGAGATGAAGGTGGTCAGCGCCGCGCCCTTGTTGCCGCGCTCCTCCTTGTCGATCTGCACCATCACCTGCTGACCTTCTCTGATCAGCTCCTTGATGTTGGCGCGGGTGCCAGGCTTAGGCGCGTCTTGGCGGAAGTAGCTCCGTGCAATCTCTTTGAGCGGTAAGAACCCGTGGCGATCAGAGCCATAGTCGACGAAGGCCGCCTCCAGGCTCGGCTCAACGCGGGTGATCGTGCCCTTGTAGACATTGGCCTTTTTCTGTTCGCGTCCCGCACTCTCGATATCCAGATTGTACAATTGCTGGCCGTCGACAATGGCCACCCGCAACTCTTCGGGCTGAGTTGCGTTGATCAGCATTCTTTTCATCGTTATCGGATCTCTCGCCTTGGCGCGAGGCGCGGTCCACCGCCGAACAGCTCGGTTGTGGCGGCGCGCGCGAGCGGCTTCATGTGCCGCCGCACCCGGGTGCCGGGGCGGACCTGCCCGCGCGGCGTTCGCGCTGAGCAGATGCTTTATTGAGCCCTTGGCATGCCTGGGCACGCGCTTTCAATTAACCTATGGTGCCTCGCGCAACGCGCCGAACACCCTGTCGAGTCACCAGCGCCATGCCAATGCTCGTCGAAAAACCAGTAGGGAGGAAGGAATTGCGACCGGGTGTCACAATTGGCTCGGCGATGCGCCATACTGTTGGCTGGCCAGACGGCTTGCGCATCGGTGCAGGCCCCAAGTGACGGGGCGACCAACCCCTTGAGCATCATGCATTGCCCCCGGAGCTAGGAACCTTGAGACCTCGCTCGGACCATCGCCATGGGCTCGGGCCGACGCTCACCCTGTCTTGTGCCGCACCTCCCCGTTGCAGATGGTACGCGCACGCACCTTCCCACGCAGCACAAGCTCCGAATGCTAGCAAGCTTTCTCGGTACCGGCAATTGACCCACAAGTCGCTATCCAAGCACCCCAAGCAGCCTCGCCCGAAGCAGCACCGGACAGGACGCCATCTACCGCGGGCCTCTGACGCCAACCCGCAGACGGGAGCCCCGACAAACACGGCCATGCGAACACCGGCGCAAACCGAACAAGGCGCGCAAGGCCCAACCGTGCAATGGGTCGAGGTCAGCCCGGATGCCGCCGGCCAGCGCATCGACAACTTTCTCTTGGCGCAGTTGAAGGGAGTGCCACGCAGCCTGGTCTATCGCTTACTGCGCCGCGGCGAGGTTCGGGTCAACAAGGGGCGTGCGCGACCGTCGCAACGGCTCGAGGCAGGCGATCAGGTGCGACTCCCGCCGCTGCGACGACCGGCGCGAGGCGAACCGATCGCGCCCTCGGCCCAGCTCAGGGACCGCCTCGATGAGGCCCTGTTGTACGAAGACGATCGGCTGCTAGTGCTGAATAAGCCAGCCGGCCTGGCGGTGCACGGGGGCAGCGGCATCCACCTGGGGGTGATCGAAACACTGCGCGCGATGCGCCCTGGAGCTGAGTTGGAATTGGTCCATCGGCTCGATCGCGACACATCGGGCTGTCTGCTGATCAGCAAGCGCCGCAGCGCGTTACGGCGCCTGCATGCGCAACTGCGAGATGGCGAGGTTGACAAGCGCTACCTGGCGCTGCTCTGCGGGCAGCTTCCACAACCGCAGATCGAAGTGGCGGTGGCGCTGAGCACGAACCGGGTGCGAGGTGGTGAGCGCCTGGTGCGCGTCGACCCCCTGGAAGGGAGGCCTTCGCGCACCTGGTTTCGCTCCCGGCAACGCCTTGGCCCCTTTACCCTGGTCGAGGCGAAGCTGGATACCGGGCGGACACATCAGATCCGGGTCCATGCGGCCCACCTTGGGGCCGCCGTCGCGGGCGATCCGAAATATGGTGACGCGGCTGATAATGAGCGCCTCAAGGCACTTGGACTAAAACGCTTGTTTTTACATGCCGCGACCCTGAGCTTCCGTTCTCAGGAAGAGGGTCCGCTAGTGCAGGTCAGGGCGCCGCTTCCGAACTCCTTGGCAGCGGTTTTGAACAGACTTGAGGAGGAACCTTGGACCTGAGGCCCCATTCAGTCACCCCCTGTTCCGGCACCCTCCGTTCCGGTACTCCCAGTGCAGCCACACCCGGCGCAGTCCCTGAGCTGCAAGGGATCGAGCTGATCGTCTTCGATTGGGACGGCACCCTGATGGACTCGGAGGCACGCATTGTTGCCAGCATGCAGGCCGCCTTTGCGGATATCGGCCGTCCGTCGCCGCCTGCAGCGGCGGTACGCGCGGTCATCGGCCTTGGGCTCGAGGAGGCGATGTTGCGTCTACCGGGGGTGAGCAGCGATGAAGATCTGTCTGAGATCATCGCCCGGTATCGGCACCATTATCTGAGCGCCAATGCGACCCCGACACCGCTCTTCGAGGGTGCCATGGCGCTCATTGAAGCCCTGCATCAGCGCGGTCAGCTGTTGGCAGTGGCCACCGGCAAGAGCCGGCGTGGCCTTGATCAGGCGCTCGACCAAACCGGACTGCGGCCTTGGTTTCATGCCACCCGCTGCGCTGAAGAAACGCTGTCGAAGCCGCATCCCGGGATGCTGCATGAGCTGATGGATGAACTGGGCGCTAAACCCGCGAACACCTTGATGATCGGTGATACGGATTATGATGTGCTGATGGCGCACAACGCCGGCGTGCGGGCTCTGGCCGTCAGCTACGGCACGCAGTCCGCGGCGCGGTTGCTCGAGCACAAGCCATTGGGCTGTGCGCCCTCGATCGCGGTGCTCTCGGACTGGCTCTTGACACTCCCCCTGACGCGTTCGACTGCTGACGGAACCCAGGTATGAAGCTACCCGCATGGATCAGTCGCTTGAAACAGGGCGATCTGATGACAGGCACAGCAATGCCGCCAACCGATGACCCCGAATGGGAGCGTGCCCTGATCAACCGCATGGCGGCCGAATTCCTGCGCCAACAACGGCGCTCGCGGCGCTGGGGTCTGGTGCTGAAATTTGCCATCCTCGCCTATCTGCTGTTGCTCTCGATCACCCTCCTGATGGACGGGGTCGGTCGCTCCATGGGCTCGGCCGGTGAGCACACAGCCCTAGTCAAGGTCGAGGGGCTGATCGCGGACGAAACGAACGCCAGTGCGGATCGCCTCGTCAAAGGGCTGCGAAGCGCCTTCGAGGCGGAGAGCGCCAAGGCGGTCATCCTGCGCATCAATAGTCCGGGAGGCAGCCCAGTGCAGTCCGGCTATGTGTTCGACGAGATCCAACGCTTGCGCGAGGCGTATCCGGATAAGCCGATCTACGCGGTCGCCGCTGATGTCTGCGCCTCAGGGGCCTATTACATTGCCAGTGCCGCCAACGCGATCTACGTCGACCGAGCAACCCTGATCGGCTCCATCGGCGTGCGGATGGATAGCTTCGGTTTTCAGCGGGCGCTCGATGAGCTCGGCATCCAACGCCGCCTCCTCACCGCTGGCGAGCACAAGGGTATCCTGGACCCCTTTTCGACCTTCGATGACTGGGACCGCGCCTTTATCCAAGGCCTCTTGGATAATCTGCATGGGCAGTTTATCGCCGCGGTCAAAGAGGGTCGCGGCGACCGCCTCAAGGGGGGGGATGAACTGTTCAGTGGCCTGTTCTGGACCGGCCAAGAAAGCGTTGAGCTAGGACTCAGCGACGGCCTTGGCAGCCCGTCGACGGTGGCTCGGGAGATCGTCGGCGCGGAGAAGCTGATCGACTATAGCCAGAAGCGCGATCTTTGGGAGCGCGTGGCAGAGCGGGTTGGGACCAGCCTCGCGACCAAGCTGATCGAGATCACGGGTGCGGGGATACCGCGTCTGCGCTAAATGCTCAGAACGCAGCGGGCGCCTGCAGCGGATCGACCCCAGCGGCACGCAGCAGTTCGCAGAGCCGAATCAGCGGCAGCCCGATGAGGCTGCTGGGGTCGGCACCCTCGAGGCGCTCGAAGAGCGCAATGCCAAGGCCCTCCGACTTGAAGCTGCCGGCACAGCCGAAGGGCTGCTCACGATCGATATAGCTAGCGATCTCGGCATCCGACAGGCTGCGGAAGTGCACCTGATAGGGCTCGCAGCAGACCTGCGCATGATCACTGCGCGCGTCATACAGACAGAGTCCCGTCGCAAAGCGCAGGCTGCGCCCAGAAGCTTGGCGCAGCTGGGCGAAGGCGCGCTCGCGCGTGCCGGGCTTGCCGAGCACCTGATCATCGAGACAGGCGACCTGATCAGAGCCGATGATGAGCGCCTCTGGAAACTGGGCGGCGACCGCTCGCGCCTTAGACTCGGCGAGTCGTTGCACAAGCGCGACCGCCGGCTCATCAGCCAGGCGCGTTTCGTCGCAATCCGGCGCTGCCGTCGCAAAGTCGAGGCCCAGGCGGCTGAGCATCTCGCGCCGAAAGGGGGAGGTCGAGGCGAGCACGAGGGTCCGTGGCGAGGTTTGCTGCCCAGCCTGAAGGCTACTCGTCATCTTGGTCACCGAAATCTTGCTCACCGAATCCAGGAGATCAGGCGCATCAGCGGATCGCCGGCGGTGGTCTCAGATTCCACCCGCCCGCGCACGCTCTGGCCGAGACGGTGGACCGCGTCAGCATCGCCGCAAACAAGGGGATGCCAGTCCGGCAGGGGCTTGCCCTCGGCGACGAGCCGATAGGCACAGGTCTCGGGCAGCCAGTAGGGGTTGGCCAGGGTTTTCGGCGACAGCGTAACGCAGTCTGGTACGCGCTCGGAGCGCTTGGGATAATCCCCGCACCGACACTGATCCTGATCCAACAGATGACAAGCCACATCGGTGTAGTGAATGGTACCGCTGTCCTCATCCTCGTACTTGGTCACGCAACACTTCGCGCAGCCGTCGCACAGCGACTCCCATTGCGCGGCAGAGAGTTGATTGAGTGGAATGCACTCCCAAAAGGCACCGATTGCGCTGGCAGGCTTGGCCATGGGTGAGGTCTGGTTGATACTGGTCATCCCTCTAGCTTACCTTGAATCACCAGTGACGGATCTTTGCGAATGGTCAGGCGCCAACAACCCGATCGGACTCTGTATGCTGATGACAGCAGGGTGTATTACAGCGAACTGCCAACACCCTTTGGCCTGATTGGCGTCTATTGGCGGGACCAACAGCTCATCCGCGTGCTGCTCGCACCCGAGCTGCCGCCGAAGCCCTGGTTTGCGCCAGTGCATGCCCCCAAGCCTCAACACAAGCCCGCCCCCAGTGAAGACGCGATGACACAACAGGCGCGACTGAGCCCACGCCAGCTGTCACTGAGTCGACAACCCTTGCCACTGACCGCAGAGGCCCCAGCCTGGCTGCGCGCTGAGCTGGATGCCTACTTTGCTGACCCAGGATATCGCTTCAGCTGTCACATCGAGCCATCCGGTACCGTTTTCCAACAGCGGGTTTGGACGCTGCTTGCGGCCATCCCGCCTGGCAATCCTCTCACCTATGGGGCGTTGGCGACGCTGCTGGGCAGTTCGCCGCGTGCCATTGGCAACGCTTGCCGAGCCAACCCGTTGCCGCTGCGAATTCCCTGCCACCGCGTGGTCGCCGCCAATGGCTTGGGGGGGTTCGCTGGTGATCGCAGCGGTCGACTGCTCGCGATCAAGCGCTGGCTGCTCGACCACGAGGCCGGGTTGAGTCCGGATCATGGGGCTGCTACCCCCCTCAGCGAACAGGATCGTCGCCCATGAAGTCCGCGAGACAGTCCACATCTAGCGCAAGTCCAAGCTCAGGCTCAGGCTCAGGCTCAGGTGACGATTCAGGTCTGCAGGTGATCGAGGCCTTTGCTGATGCCCTCTGGATGGAGCGCGGCCTCAGTGCGAATACCCTCGCGGCTTATCAGTCGGACCTGCGCGGCTTTCATCAGTGGCTCAGCCGCGAGCGCGGACGCGGCCTGGCTCAGGCCCAGCGCAGCGATCTGCTGGACTATCTTGCGGTGCTCACACAGCAAGGACGCAAGCCGCGCTCGTCAGCGCGCATGCTTTCCTGCCTGCGACAGTTCTACGGCCATCTTCGGCGCCAGGGCGCGATGACCGAGGACCCCAGCGAGCGCATCGAAGCACCGAGACTGGGGCGCCCGCTCCCAAAAACCCTGACCGAGGCCGATGTCGAAGCACTCCTCGAGGCGCCCGATCCTGATGATCCACGCGGCCATCGTGATCGAACCATGTTGGAGGTGCTCTATGCGAGCGGTCTGCGTGTCACCGAACTGGTCACCCTGAGGCCAGATGCGGTCAGCCTGACCCAGGGCGTGGTGCGCATCACCGGCAAGGGCGACAAAGAACGCTTGGTGCCGCTCGGCGAGGAGGCAACCAGCTGGTTGGCCAGCTATGCACGGGGGCCACGCGCGGTGCTGCTCGGCAACCGCAGCTGTGAGTATCTGTTCCCGACCCAGCGTAGTGATTGCATGACGCGCCAGGCCTTCTGGCAGTTGATCAAGCGCTATGCCGCCCTGGCAGGGATCATCAAGCCGCTCTCGCCGCACACCTTGCGTCATGCCTTTGCGACCCATTTGTTGAACCATGGAGCCGATCTGCGCGTCGTACAGATGTTACTCGGGCATAGCGATCTTTCGACCACGCAGATCTACACCCATGTGGCGCGCGAGCGTCTGCAGCAGTTGCACGCGAAGCACCATCCGCGTGCTTAAATCGCGCTGCGCCTAACCGGATCATCACCGGTTAGCAGTAGACCTGATCCGCCGCATGCTCTATGTTCCGCGGCTTTCATCATCCCAGCGACCGAGGCAATCAGCATGACAAGACGTTTTCGGATCGGGGCCGCGAGCCTCGCCATGGCCACCGCCGCTTTGCTGAGCGTCAGCACGACGATCAGCGCCAGTGAGGCACAGACCATCCGCGCGGCCCTGGCCAAGGTGCTGCCGGATGCGAAGCCGACCAGCGTGCAGCCGACCCCGATCGATGGCCTGTTCCAGGTCGAGATCGGCCCGCAGGTCATGTATATGACCGGCGATGGCCGCTATCTGATCGACGGTGCCATCGTTGACCTCGAGACCCGCGAGAACCTGGCCGAAAAAGCCCAGAATGAGGCTCGTCAGCGTGTGGTCGACGCCCTCGGCAAGGATCAGATGATCGTCTTCGAGGCACCGAACGCCAAGCACGAGATCACTGTCTTCACTGACATCGACTGCGGTTACTGCCGCAAGCTGCATCAGCAGATCGAAGGTTATGCGGAGGAGGGCATTAGCGTGCGCTACCTGTTCTATCCACGCACCGGTGTTGATACGCCTTCTTACGACAAGGCCGTCTCGGTCTGGTGCGCCGACGATCAACAGGCCGCCATGACGGATGCCAAGAACGGCAAACCAGTCGACAGCCAGGCCTGCAACAACCCGGTGCAGCGCCACATGGAACTGGGCGAGCTGATGGGCATTCGCGGTACTCCGGCCATCATCCTTGAGAATGGCCAGATGGTGCCCGGCTTCGTCGAGCCCAAGCGGCTGGTCCAGGTGCTGGAGCAGTCATAGCCGATGGGTCAAGGGCTTCCGCGGCTCGCACATGCCTTGAAGAAGCCGTCCATGTTTACGGGTTCGCGCAAAGCGCGGTGTTGGCATCTGTTGCCCGTCCGCGTAGAGCGCGCTTGTGGTCCGACTGCCGAGTCGGATGATCTAAGCGTTTTATCTGGAGATCTGACGATGGATGCACTTTGGCGCCGATTTAGCCTCTGTTTGTTGGCCGTTGTGGTCTTGCTCAATCTTCCCGTCATCGCGAGCGCAGCGCTTGTCGAGGGGCGAGATTGGAAGGCCCTGAGTGCAACAACACCCAGCAGCGAAGGCGACGAGATCGAGGTCTTGGAGTTTTTCTCCTACGGCTGTCCGCACTGTGGCGACATCAATCCGCTGATCAAACAGTGGACTGAGACGCTACCAAGCGATGTGCGCTTTGAGCGCGTACCCGTGACCTTTGGGCGTGCCGCTTGGGAGAGCCTGGCGCGGCTTTACTTCGCACTTGATTTCGCCGGCGAGCTGGAGCGGCTAGATCAGGCCGTCTTCGAGGCCGTGATCAACCAGCGCACCAATCTCTATACCGAAAAGACCGTCTTGAATTGGATTGCCAAGCAAGACGTCGAGCGCGAGACCTTCGCTAAGTTCTACAACAGCTTCGCGGTCGAGGCCGCGTTGGCCAAAGCCAATACTCTGGCGGCCCGTTTTCGCGTTGACTCGGTGCCGATGATCATTGTCGACGGTCGCTATGTCGTCCTCGGCGAAGGCGCCAAGACCAAGGCCGATCTGCTCAAGATCGCTGATGCGCTGATCGAAAAAGCCCGTGCAGCCCGGCAAGATTGATCTGATCCCCAAACTGATACCCCAATCTGATCCCCAAGGCCCTCATCTACAAGCCTGACCCAAAAGCCTGCCCCATGAAGCTCGGTTTCACCCTATGTCTCATCGCCTCCGCCATCCTCTTGAGCAGCTCTATGTTTAGCCATGCGACTGATTCCGTGTCCGACCCTATTGCGGCAGAGGCCAGGGGTAACGGGCTGCCGCGATTGATTCCGCGCGAGGTCCTCTTTGGCAATCCAACCCGCGCGCAGGCACGGCTATCGCCGGACGGTCGCCATCTGAGCTGGCTCGCGCCGTCCGCCGAGGGCGTGCTCAATGTCTGGGTGCAACCAGCCGATCGCAGCACGGAGGCGCGCCAGATCACCGCTGACCAACAGCGCGGCATCCGCAACTACGGCTGGAGCCAGGACGGCGCGCGCATCCTCTATGTGCAGGACGAGGGTGGGGATGAAAACTGGCATCTCTACGTGGTGGCGTTGGATGGCTCGGAGGCGCGCGACCTGACCCCCTTCGAGGGTGTGCGTGCGCAGAATCTGATGACCGATCCCAAGCATCCAAACGAGATCCTGGTCGGACTCAACAAGCGCAATCCGAGCGTCTTCGACATGTACCGGGTCCAGCTCGACAGCGGCAAGGTCGAGCTGGATACCGAGAATCCTGGCGATGTGGTGAGCTGGCTGACCGATGCCGAGTTCCGCATCCGCGCTGCTGAAGCCACCGACCCCGAGACTGGCGACGACATCATTCGAGTGCGCGACGCGGTCGATCAGCCTTGGCGTGAGCTGATGCGCTTCCCCTTCGGCGAGAACGGTGGTGCGCTGGCGTTTAATGACAAGGGCGATCAGCTGTTCATCACCAGCTCGATCGGTTCGGATACCACCCGGTTGCTGGCGCTGGACATCAACTCCGGCAAGCCAAGCCAGGAACTGGCCCAGCATGCCCAGGCCGACGTCGGCTCGGTGATCATGCATCCGACCGAGCACCGGATACAGGCAGTGGAATTTGATTACCTGAAGCCGGAATGGACGATCATTGACCCGAGCATCGCTGACGACCTGGCCTATCTGGAGGAGACCGCCGAGGGCACGGTCGCGATCGTCAGTCGAACCCTGGCCGATGACCGCTGGATCTTTGTCGACCAGCCCGACGATGGGCCGGCGACCTACTATCTCTACGATCGTGAGTCACGCGAGCCGCGCGAATCGACCGAACAGCGCGAGCCACGCAAGGCCGAGCGCCTGTTCGTCACCCGCCCGGAGCTGGCCGAGTATGATCTCGCCAAGATGCAGCCGCTCGAGATTCAGGCCCGCGATGGTCTGACCCTGCCGTCGTATCTGACCCTGCCGCTTGGGCTCGAGCCCAAGCAGCTACCGCTGGTGCTGCTGGTCCACGGCGGCCCTTGGGCGCGTGACGACTGGGGCTATAGCGCGCAGGCGCAGTGGCTAGCGAACCGGGGCTATGCCGTCCTGCAAGTCAACTTCCGCGGTTCGACCGGCTTCGGCAAGGCCTTCCTGAACGCCGGCAATGAGGAGTGGGGCGTCGGTGCCATGCAGCATGATCTTACCGACGCGGTGCGCTGGGCGATCGAGCAGGGCATCGCCGATCCAGAGCGTGTCTGCATCTACGGCGGCTCCTATGGCGGCTATGCGACCCTGGCTGGGCTTGCGTTCACGCCCGACCTTTACGCCTGCGGCGTCGACATCGTTGGCCCCTCGAACATCGAGACCCTGTTCCAATCGGTGCCACCGTATTGGGCGCCGATGAAGAAGCAGTTAGTCAAGCGCGTGGGCGATGTCGAGAACGATCCTGAGCTGAACCGTCGCATTTCGCCGCTGTTCCATGCCGAGAAGATCGAGGCGCCGCTGATGGTGTTGCAGGGTGCCAATGATCCACGCGTGAAGATCGCCGAGGCCGATCAGATCGTCAACGCGATGCGCGAGAAGGAATTACCCGTGACCTACCTCGTCTTCCCCGACGAAGGCCACGGCTTCGCGCGTCCCGAGAACCGGCTCGATGCGAATGCGCGTATTGAGCAGTTCTTAGCGCAGCAACTGGGCGGTCGCGCCGAGCCAATCACACCGATTGAGGGCAGCACGGCCGAGGAGCGTTAAGCGGACTCGCCTGCGGCCAGAAGCCCTCATTCAGGCATCCGCGAGCATCTGCGAACCACAGCCAGCCGGTGGCCGATGATCCGTATTGGGCGTTCAAGCGAGCGTCTCGGTCTCAAATCCAACCAGCGTGCGTTCCTGGCGGCTGAAGTCGATGCCGATGAGGTGAATCGGCAGGCCCTCGGCGCGGTATTTCTCGGCATAGCCGCGATCCTTGATCTGCTGCAGTGCGCTGCCCTTGGGACTCAGCTCGACCACCTTAAACTCGAACAGCCAGAGGCGTTGATGAAAACGCAGGCGCAGGTCGAGCCGGCCATGGCTGCTGGCGTCCTCGGCGACCAGATCCAGACCCAGTGCGGCCAGGTGGCTGTAGAAGACGCTGGCATAGAAGCCCTCAAAGCGCGCCAAGTCATTGCCGTCGTGCCACTGATGGGGGATGGCGGCAAACAGACTCACCAGGTGCTGGCGCAAGGACTCGAGATCATCGCTCACCAGGACATCGTAAAGGCGGCTGATGGCGCGCTCGGCCTGCATGGCATCGCCCATCAGGCCCTTGAGCAGGGCGTCGTTGAGGGCCGATTCCACTTCCAGATTGGGATAGCCGAGGCTGTACTCACAGCGTGCGCCGATCTGGCGCGAGCCGGTGAAGGTCAGATAACCGGTCTGCCAGAGCAGCGCCTCAGAGGGCATATTCTGCACATCAAAGGTCGAGATCAGCGCCTCGGAGGCACGCACCTGGTCCAGGTCGGGGGTGAAGTAGCCGCGCTTGGTGAGCACATCGACCAAAAAGGTCGGCGTGCCGGTCTCGAACCACCAGGGGTGAAACTGGCGCTTCTTGAACAATAGCAAGAGGTCAAAGGGGTTGTAGACCGCCTCGCCGAGCCAGTTATAGCCGTTGTACCAGGCGCGGATCTGCTCGCGGTCCAAGCCTTCGAGCTCGGGGGCGAAGACCTGATCCAGATCGGCCTCGGTGTAGCCACAGAGGGCCGAGTATTCGGCGTCGACGGTGATGTCGATCAGGTTGTTGAGCCCGGAGAACAGGCTCACCTTGCTGAACTTGGACACGCCGGTGAGGAAGGCGAAGCGGATGTGGGCGTCGGCATCCTTGATCACCGAGTAGAGGTTACGCAGCCCGTCGCGCATCGCCTTGGCGGTGTCCGGATCGGTGAGGTTGTCGAGGATCGGCTTGTCGTATTCGTCGACTAGCACGACCACGCGCTCACCGGTGGCAGCATGGGCGCGCTGGATCAGCTCACTGAAACAGCCGACGATATCGGTGGCATCGCGACAGGAGATAGCCAACGCCTCCTGATTCTTATGCAGCAAGTCCAGGATGCGACGATCGAGTTCGGCGCGCGTCTGAAGTACACCGCCACCAAAGCTCAGCCGGATCACCGGGAAGCGTCGCGACCAATCCCAGCGCGTCTCGGCCTCGAGCCCTTGAAACAGCGCCGCGTTGCCCTCGAACAGCTCGGCCAGGGTATCCAGAAAGAGCGACTTGCCAAAGCGCCTCGGCCGGGAGAGGAAGTAGGCCTTGCCCTCGTCGATCAGTCGCAGTGCAAAGCCGGTCTTGTCGACGTAGTAGTGATCAGACTCGCGGATCTCGCGAAAGGTCTGGATACCGATGGGTAGTGAGCGGCGTGGCATGGCGAGGGTCCGTGAGTCTGATCGCAGGCGAAGGCATGGAATGTTAGCGAGAGGGTGGATGATCGGTTTGATGCTTTACAGGCGGCGATAGCCGTTTGGGAAACTATTTGGAGACGTCTTGGAAACGTCTTGTATGCGCTCAGCACAGACCATACCGGAAAATGGTCGTTGGTTCCGCTGATGATGACTGACGCGGGCGCGGAGGGTTTGACCAACAGGCTGGGACATTCGACTCAACAAACCTCGATCAGCCTCCCGGCGAGCCCTCGGGCGGATAGTCCAGGGTGTCGGTGATGCGTTTGCGCTGCGCCTCGTCCATGTCGGGAAACGGCAGCTCATGCGCGGCAGCCCATTCGCACACGCGCTGTTCGGCCGCCGTGCGCGCCTCGGCATCGAGGCCGCTGTCACGAGCCAGATACAGCGTCTGCGCTGGCAGCGCAAAGCCGGTGCCGGCCTGCTGGATCGCCTGCATCACGCGCAGCATGATGTCTTCCTGAATGGCCAGAAACTCCGTGTAAGAGGTCGTGCGAATGTATGCGCGCAGCTCCAGCGTCAGCGCCTGGTCGCGAAAGCCGAGAAAGCGAGCGCGGATCGGAAACTCCTCGGTGTGAATCGTCATCGGATGCGCGTGCAGCAGCTCGCGCAGGGTCGCGAGCAGATAGCGTAGCTGATCGGTGCTGGTCTCGTAGCGCAGCGGCAGGCGTTGCTGCAGTAAAAAGCGCTCGCAGGCACTGAGGTTGACGATGTTGCGCTCGGCCAGATCGGCGTTCGGAATGGTGATCAGCGAGCGATCGAACTGACGGATCTTGGTCGAGCGCAGGCCGATGGCCTCGACGGTGCCGACCGGATTCCAGCCCTGACCATGGCGCTCGTCGAAGCGGCACAGGTCGCCGACGCGGATCGGTCGGTCAGCGAACAGGTTCAGCGCGCCGATGAAGTTCTCCAGCGTCGGCCGGGCGGCGAGCGCGATCGCCAGGCCGCCGACCCCGGCGCCGGCGACCAGGCCATAGACCGGAATCCCGAGATCCTGGGCCGCCGCAAACACCAGTCCCAGCACCGTGAACAGCGCGAAGACCCGCGCGACCCAGCGGATCAGGCTGGCATCCGCGCGCTCGGTGTTGCGCCCTGGCGCGGCGATCAGCGCCTCGGGAATCCAGCGCGCGACCAGCAACACCAGCCAGATCAGGGCCAGCACCCGGGTCAGCTCGGCGAGGTAGTCGGGCCAGGCGATCACCAGGCCGGTGACCTGCACCTGGTCATCGAGGAAGCGGCGCAGCAGGGGCATCCAGAGCAGCAGCGTCAGTGGTGCGCTCAGGCGTCGCAGTAAGGTGCCGGGGCGAGCATCCCAAGCACGGCGGTGCGCCCAATTCAGCACCAGCCCGAGCAGGACCAGCGTCAGCCCCAGACTGACCACGAGGATGGCCCATTTCCACAGCACCTGGCCGGCGATGGGCTGCCGCGCCCAGTCGGGCAGGCGCTCGATTAGGTGCGGAGGTAGCATCCAGCCGGAGAAGCCGAGCGCCGTGGCGGTGAGGTCTCTGACGTTGTCGATGCGCGAGGAGCGCCGATAGGGCAGCCCCCGCGCCAGTTCAGCATAGCTGCGCGCGGAGGCGACCGTCTCCGGGCTGAACAGGAACTCGCCTGCGCGCGGACCTTCGTCGACGCGCGCGATGACGATAACGGTGTCCGGGAGGCGCCAGCGTGGGGGTTGGTCGGCGAGCGGACCCTCACTGGCGTAATCGGCCGCCTCTGGGATCACTTCGGCCTCGGGCAGATCGACGCGGGCGATGATCTCCCAGAGCCAGATGATGGTGGCGGTGGCGATCTCATGCTGCGCCGCGGGTGGCACGTTGCTCAGATCCATCAGTTGCTTGCCCTGCTCGACGGCGCGCAAGAAGGTCTGCTGGCGTTGTGCGCTGGGCGCTTCTCGATACGCTACATACTGCTCAGCGATCTGGTCGGTGAGCCGGCGAAAGCTGTCGAAGGTGGCGCGTGGCGAGGAGGTGTCGGGTGGGCTGAGCAGGCTAGTGCTAGTACTGGTGGCGAGCGCTGGAGTGGTGATGGCGATGGCGATGCAGAACAGCGCCGCGCACAGCATCCAGCATGGCGTCCAGATGGGTCGCGCTGCGAGAGATTCAGGCTGGCTCGGCATCCTGCGAAGAGCGGCCGGCTGATGCTGATTCATGCGCGCAGAGCGACGAGCGGCCTTGGGGTCATGCGGAACAGGCGGTTTTTCATTCCCGATCGATATAACGGCAGAACGATGACCGTGCCATTGATCAGCCAAACGAGGCGGCCGATGGTAAAGATCGCCGCGCCCCGCCAGCACAGTGATCGGCACTGGATGGCAAACAAGCGATAGCCTGCGCGAGCAGGTGTGGCTCATGAATTCGGTACGCGCTTTTTCAGCAATCCCTCCGGTGGTCTTGAATCCATGCCATGGTCCAATGCCTGGAGACGATAGAGGTTCTCGAGCGCCTGGCGTGGGCTGAGCTCATCAGGGTCTAGTCGGCGCAGTGCCTCTAGCGCCGGACTTGGTCTTGAGCTTGGGCTTGGGCTTGGATTTTGACCGGGACCGGAACCAGGATTCGGGTCCGGCTCGCGGATCATGGCAGGCTCTTGGGTATGGTTTGGCGTTTGCGCAGGCTCTCGCTTAGCCGACGCCGAGGAAACAGATGAAGATGCTGCCGAGACACTTGGTGCTGGTTGAGACGACGCTGGTTGAGCTGGCGCTGACGGCGGAGTTGGCGTCTTGGCCGGCGCTGGCTCGGGCGGAAACAACGACAACTGCCTGGCGCTCTGGTCGCGCTCGACCGATTGCTCCTCGAGCCGGCGCAGATGCTTCCGTGCGCGCGCGATCACCGCTGTTGGCACCCCGGCCAGCGCCGCGACCTGTAAGCCATAGCTCTGGCTGGCCGGCCCCTCGCGCAGGCTATGCAGGAAGACGATGCGCTCGCCGTGCTCGACCGCGTCCAGATGCACATTGCGCACGCTCGCATGGCGCTCCGGTAGCACGGTCAGCTCGAAGTAGTGGGTCGCGAAGAGGGTGAAGGCGCGCAGTTGATCGGCAATCGCCTCGGCACAGGCCCAGGCTAGCGAGAGGCCGTCGAAGGTGCTGGTGCCGCGACCGATCTCGTCCATCAGTACCAGGCTGTTGGCGGTAGCGTTATTGAGGATGTTGGCGGTCTCTTCCATCTCGACCATGAAGGTGGAGCGACCGCGCGCCAGATCATCAGCGGCGCCGATGCGCGAGAAGATGCGATCAATGGGGCCAAGCTCGGCGCTTTTTGCCGGCACAAAGCTGCCGGCATAGGCCATCACCACAATCAACGCGACCTGACGCATGAAGGTCGACTTGCCGCCCATGTTGGGGCCGGTAATCACCAGCATCCGTTCCTGGTTGCTCAGGTTCAGCCCATTCGGCACGAAGGGCTCGGCACGCACCTGCTCGACCACCGGGTGGCGACCCTCCTTGATCCGAATCCCCGGCGCGTCGTTGAGCTGTGGTCGGCTCCAATTGAACCGCTCGGCGCGCTCGGCCAGGTTGCAGAGCACGTCCAGCTCGGCAATGGCCGCAGCAGTGGCTTGTAATGGCGCTAGGCTTGCTTGCAACTGCTCGATCAAGGCTTCGTACAGCAGCTTCTCGCGCGCCAGTGAACGCTCACGCGCGCTCAGCACCTGCCCCTCGAAGCGCTTCAGTTCCGGGGTGATATAGCGCTCGCTGGTCTTTAAGGTCTGGCGGCGCTGATAGTCGTCGGGGACGCGCTCGGCATGGCTGCGGCCGAGCTCGATGTAGTAGCCATGCACCCGGTTGTAACCGACCTTGAGCGTGCTGATGCCGGTGCGGGCGCGCTCGCGCTGTTCGAGGTCAATCAGGAACTGGTCACCATGCTCAGCTAGATCGCGCAGCTCATCGAGCTCGTGATCATAGCCGCGCGCGATCACACCGCCGTCACGGATCAGCATCGGCGGCTGCTCGATCAGGGCGCGCTGTAACAGGCTGAGCAGCTCCGGATGCTCGCCCATCTCGGTAGCAAGCTGTCCAAGTCGCGCGCTCTCGGCCATGCCGAGATCCGCATGCAGCGCCGGCAGCCGCAAGAGGGCCTCACGCAGCGCCGCGAGATCACGCGGACGCGCAGAGCCGAGCGCAACCCGCGCGAGGATGCGCTCCAGATCGCCGATCGCAGCCAGCTCCTCGCGCAGTGCTTCGTCGGCATCTGAGAGCAGCAGTGCCTCGATCGCCTGATGGCGCTCCCCAACGGCTACCCGATCGCGCAGCGGGCGATTGATCCAGCGCCGCAGCAAGCGCGCGCCCATCGCGGTCGCGGTGCGATCCATGATGCCAGCCAAGGTATGCTGATCGCTTGCACCGCTGCCATGGGTGCCGCCGGAGACCGCGCTGAGGGAGCGCGTGAGCTCGAGGTTGCGACGGGTCGCAGCATCCAGGATCAGCGCCTCATCGCGGGTTTCGGTTCTGAGGCCGCGCAGATGGGGCAGGGCGACACGCTGGGTCTCTTTGACATATTGCAGCAGACAGCCCGCAGCACCGATCGCCAACCGCAGCCCGGCGCAGCCGAACCCGTTCAGGTCCTGGGTGCCGAATTGCTCGCACAGCAGCCGTTCGGCGCTATCGGCCTCGAACTGCCAGGGCGCACGGCGGGTGATGCCGGCAGTCAGGCCAGTTGCCAGGTGCTCGCCGAGTTGCTCGGGTAGTCGGCTGGTCTCGCTGATCAATAGCTCGGCCGGGCGTAGACGCTCAAGCTCTGCCGCCAAGGCTTCTTGACCCTCCAGCTCAAGCAGGGTGAAACGTCCGCTGGCCAGCTCCAGTACTGCGAGTCCCGTTCGCAAACCGGCGCCGGTCCTAGAGGTGGCTGCAGCTTCAGAGCCAGACTCAACAAGGGCACAGAGGAGATTCTCTTGCCGCTCCTCGAGCAGCGCCTCATCGGTCAAGGTACCAGGAGTGACAATGCGCACCACCTCGCGCTCGACGGGACCCTTGGTCTTGGCCGGATCACCCTTCTGCTCGCAGATCGCAACCGAGACCCCACGTCGGACCAGTCGCGCGAGATACCCCTCGGCGGCGTGATAGGGTACGCCGGCCATCGGGATCGGCTGCCCGGCGGACTGGCCGCGCTTGGTCAGGGTGATATCGAGCAGCCGCGCGGCGCGCTCGGCATCCTCGAAGAACAGCTCGTAGAAGTCCCCCATGCGATAGAACAGCAGCATGTCAGGATACTCGGCCTTGATGCGCAAATATTGCTGCATCATGGGGGTATGCTCTGCGAACTGCTCGGATCGCGTTATGTTCTGCTCACTCAATCTGCGATTTCCTGGGGTCGGTGTCTCAAGGTCTTGGAAGCTTGGGTTGATCGGACGGGCAAGGTAGTATGATTCAGTAGACTCCAATCGAAACCCAACCCACATCATGCTTTTTACTGAACAACAGCTCGAACATGAGCTGCCGGCTGCCTATGTCGACAGAGGTCGGCGCTATGTCGAAGACGGGCATGTGCTCAGTGTCGATCAACGTGCCGACAAAGGCGTGATCTCGGGACGGGTGCGAGGGTCTGGCACGCGGGTGTATCAGGTTGTGGTCCAGATCGATGCGCGCGTCGGATCAGGAAGCAACATCCGCGGTCACTGCTCCTGCCCGGTCGGTTTTAACTGCAAACATGTGGCGGCACTGCTGCTGGCCGCTGACGAAGCGATCGATGGGGGCCGTCAGGCGCCATCGCCGCGCCGACTCCAGCCCACACCACCTAGGCAAGTGCTACCAGCATCGGTCGCAAGCTGGCTCTTCGAGACCGAGCAGCTGGACATCGACGAAGATGATCAACAATGGCTGCTCTATCTGCTACGGCTGCAGACGCCCGCTCTTTCACACGCCAAGGTGATCCTGAGCGCCGCTAAGGTGCGCCGGCTCAAGTCCGGGGGCTATGGTAAACCAGCCCCATTCAATCTGCGCGCACAGTCGAAGGGACGTTTCATTCGAGCTGAGGATCGACGCATCATCGCGCTCTCCGCAGCGCAGCCTAGCGGTGGCGAGTTTGGCGCCGCGGTCCTCAGCGATGACCTGGGCATCGAACTGCTCGAGGCCGTGCTGCGATCTGGACGAGGCCACTGGCGGGACAAGGATGGGCCGCGCCTGATGCGAGGCAACCCGGTTGCAGGCGAGCTGAGTTGGTGCTGGCAAGAGGATTCGCAGCTCCACCTCCGCTTCAACACGGAACGCGAAGGATTGGTTCTGCTGCCGCTGCACCCACCCTGGTATCTGGACCCAGCCTCTGGCGAGTGCGGCCCCATCGAAACCCCACTCGGCGAGCGCGAGGCGACTGCGTTGGTGCGAGCGCCAGCGATTCCGCTGGCCAGCCTTGATGCCTTCGAGGAGCAGACACGCACGCGGTTCAAAGGGCTCAAGCTGCCGAGCCCGCCACACCCTAAGCATCGCCGGGTCAGCATCGATGCACCAACGCCCTCTCTGCGGCTTCTCAGCCGCGAGATTCCAGGGGTGTCAAGCTATTCGGCTTGGGCCTATGGTGCTGCGGCAGAGCCTCGGTGGGAAGACGAGGCTCGCCTTCGGCTGGATTATGCCGGGGCGATGATCGACCCGCGCGAAGCCGGTGATCATGTCTCCCATCTGAAGGACGGAGTGGTCATCGAATGCGATCGGCAACCGCAGGCCGAGCAAGCGGCGCTGAAGCGGTTGGAGATGCTTGGACTCGAGCAAAAGGTTGAGACCTCGGAGGGCGTCGGCGTGCCGTTCGGACCGCCCAGAGTTGAGGCCTGGCTGGCGTTTATGGATCGGGATCTACCGCTGCTCGAAGGCGAAGGCTGGCGGGTCGAGGTCGATCCGAGCTTCCGCTTTCGGGTGGGTCGTGTCGGCGACTGGGATCTGGATATCGAGGAGGGTGATGCTGGGCGCTGGCTTGATCTGAGCTTGGGCGTCGAAGTCGACGGCGAGCGCTTGGACTTGCTGCCGATCCTGCTGAATCTGATCCAAAATCCGAACGTGGATCTGTCGCTGGAGGCGCTCAATGCGCTTAATGATGAGACCCGATTCAGCCTCCGGCTCGAGGATGGCCGCTATATCTTCTTCCAAGCCGACCGCCTGAAGCCAATCCTCTCGACCCTGGTTGAGCTCTACGACCCCATGGCGCGTTTGCAGGGCGATGGTCGGATGCGACTCTCGCGCCTTCAGGCCACCGAGCTCGCCGAGTTGGAACAGCAGGCGCCCAACCTGAGCTGGCGTGGTGGCGAGCAGGCGCGAGAATGGGGTCGGCGCTTGCGCGAATTCGAGCGCATCGAACGCGTCGAGCCACCGGACGAGCTCAAGGCGGAGCTGCGTTCTTATCAGCAAGAGGGTCTGAACTGGCTTCAGTTCTTGCGCGATTTCGAGCTCGGCGGTGTGCTCGCGGATGACATGGGGTTGGGCAAGACCATCCAGGCCCTCGCGCATCTGTTGATCGAAAAGGCGGCTGGCCGTGCCGATCGCCCCAGCCTGGTCGTCGCGCCGACCAGTCTGATGTTCAACTGGAAGCGCGAGACCGAACGCTTTGCGCCATCGTTGCGGGTCGTGATCCTGCAAGGGCCGAAACGCCAAGCGCACTTTGACACGCTCGCCGAGCAGGACCTGGTGCTCACCACCTATGCCTTGCTGCCGCGCGACCTGGAAGTGATCAGCGCCCAGCCCTGGCATCTGCTGATCCTGGATGAGGCACAGGCGATCAAGAATCCGCGCAGCAAAGTGGCGCAAGCCGCCCGATCGCTCGAGGCGCGCCATCGGCTCTGTCTCACCGGGACCCCGCTGGAAAATCATCTCGGCGAGCTCTGGGCGCTGCTGGATTTTTTGATGCCCGATCTGCTCGGCGACGAGCGTGGCTTCCGGCGCCTGTTCCGCAATCCGATCGAGCGCCATGGCGACCAGGACCGAACCGAACGCCTGCGCCGTCGTGTCGCGCCCTTCCTGCTGCGTCGCACCAAGGAGCAGGTCGCCGCTGAGCTACCGCCAAAGACCGAGATCCTGCGCGAGATCCCTTTGGCCACGGATCAGCGCGATCTCTATGAGACGCTCCGTCTGGCGCTGCACGAGAAGGTGCGCGAGGAGATCAAGCGCAAGGGCTTGGCGCAGAGTGGCATCATCATCTTGGATGCCTTGCTCAAGCTGCGCCAATGCTGTTGTGATCCCCGCCTGGTCTCGCTGGAAAGCGCACGGCACGTCAAGGGCTCTGCGAAGCTGGACCTGCTGATAGAACTCCTCGCCGATCTGATGGAAGAAGGGCGACGCATCTTGCTGTTCTCGCAGTTCACCAGCATGCTCAGCCTGATCGAAGAAGCCCTGGATAAACGCCTCAAACAGAAGAAAGATCGCGACTACGTTAAGCTGACCGGACAGACCCGCGATCGGCAAACACCAGTAGACCGCTTCCAGGCTGGCGAGGTGCCTTTATTCCTGATCAGTCTGAAGGCTGGCGGTAGCGGACTGAATCTGACCGCGGCCGATACAGTGATCCACTACGATCCCTGGTGGAATCCTGCCGCCGAGCGGCAGGCAACAGACCGGGCACATCGGATCGGACAAGATAAGCCGGTCTTCGTCTACAAACTGCTCACCGAAGGCACGGTCGAACAACGCGTCGCTGAGCTCCAGGCGCGCAAGCAGGCCCTGGCTGATGCGATGCTGGAAGGCGGCGGCAGCGCGACCAAGTCACTCAGTCATGAGGATTTGGAACTGCTGTTCGCGCCATTGGATGCGGATTAAGGACATGGATTAAGACAGAGATCACCCGGAGCCAGTAATGATGACAGATGCCATGCAAAAAGGCCTGCTCCTCGGCCCAGGAGCCCCCGGGCAATGGGATGACGATCGGGTCTCCGGTCCCTGTGTGCTACGCCTTCCGGATGGGCGTTGGCGAATGTGGTATTACGGCCGCGACCATGGGTTCGATCCCGAAATCAATCTGCCAACGGGTCGCATCGGGCTCGCCGAGTCGGACGATGGCCTGCGCTGGACCCGAATCAACGGCCCAGCGACGCGCGGCGCTGTGTTCGAGGCCCATGCTGATCACAGCCGATTCGATTCGACTCACGTCGGCGTCAGCTGCGTCCGCTATGAGGACGGGCTGTACTGGATGTGGTACTTGGGCGGCGATCAGAGCCGGTTCCGGATGGGGCGCTTCGACGTCAAGGGTCTGCGTCTGCGGCCAGGCTGCGCGATCTCGCGCGATGGTCTGCACTGGCAGCGTCTTGACGGCCCCTATCAAGGCGCTCTGTTGGACTTCGGCGAGCCCAATGCCTTTGATGCCGCCAGCTTGGGCTGGCCGCAAGTGGTGCGGGTACGCCATGATCTTTGGCGACTCTACTACCACAGCCTGGACCCGGCGCGGATGGTCTTTGGTGTCGGCCTGGCGGACTCCGACGACGGGCTGCATTGGCGTAAACGCGGCGAGGTGCTCGGCCCCGGCGAGCCGGATGCCTTCGATGGCCTCGGCATCGGTACCCGGCAGGTGCTCTGGCACGATGGACGTTGGTTGATGGTCTACGAGGGGGTTGCCGGCAGTGGGCATTCGATCGGGCTGGCCGAGTCCGACGACGGCCTGCACTGGACCCGACGGCCAGGGTCGGAACCAGACGGGTCAATCTTCGCCCATGCCGAGAGCGGCTCCGGGGCCTGGGATGCGTTTGCGGTGGGCACGCCCTGCCTGGTGGCGATGGAAGATGGCTCTTGGCGACTCTATTATGTCGGCGTCAACGAAACCGGGCTCGGCCATGGCGATGAACTGGCCGCGCGCCATCGGATCGGGCTCGCGCTCAGTCAGGACTCTGACCTGACGCGCTGGCAGCGTTGGGATGGTTCCCAACGCTGAGCGCAGCGGCCTCGGCTGAGGCCTCCGCACTCGACTCAGGGTCAAACTCGAGTCGCGGGGTCTCCTTCGGGCCCTCCGTCGCAGATCTCCCGCGCGCCTTATCCTCGCGTTGCCGTTGCCGCTCGCGGAGGGCGACTAAGGCGTCTTCAAGTGATGGCGCCATCTCTACCTCGCCGCCTTGACTCAGGATCACCCGCTTCAGTTGGGGAATCTTCACGCCATGCGCCGCCTTCAGATATACCGGCTGCACATAGGTGATCACATCGTCGAGCAAAATCAGGATCAGCTTGCCGCGCTGGATCTCCGCACCGCCACGCCCCCAGAGCGTGAACTGTTCGGCAATCTTGGAATCCTGTTCGATCAGCGCGTCGATCTGCGATAGCCCGAGCACCAGCATGCCGGTAGGCAGACTGTAGACGATGATCCGACCATAGTTCTCCGCATCTGAACTCACCACCGCAAAGGCTCGCATGTTGTCGCGCCCCTTCGGATTCATCGGCGCCAGCAGAAGATGCTCGAAACGTGAGTGGTCGATCAGGTTGAGCGTGACGTAATAGGGAAACAGTGTCTTGACCTCATCGGCGCGCGAAATCCGCGGAAACATCCAGCGGTCTTCCTGTGCGTAAAAGACCGTCGGATCAGTCTGATGATATTTCGCATACACTTGCATCTGGGTCGTAAACAGATCCTGAGGGTAACGGATGTGCGCTTTCAACGCCTCTGGAAACTCATTCATGTCCTTAATCAAGCCGGGATACATCCGCTGGTAGGCGCGCGCGATCGGGTCATTCGGATCGGCAAGATAGTAGCTCATCTCCCCGGTATAGGCATCGACGACGATTTTCACGGAATTACGGATATAATTGAACTCCTTGGCGATCGGGCTTGCCATGCCATGATCGGGATGGGCGCCGACATTAGCATTTACCGGCTCGGCATAAGGATAGCGATCAGACAGGGTATAGGCGTCGATGATCCAGTAGAGATGTTCGGCTGTCACCACCAGGTAAGGATCGTTGTCGAGCTCTAGGAAAGGAGTAATAACGCGAATGGTGCTCGGCACATTGCGGCGGATGAGAATCTGGCTGTCCGATTGGATGGCAGTGGTAAAAAACAGCTTGTAATCGCGGTAATGAAGGGCAAAGATGGCGCGCCTGAACCAGCTATTGATCGGGATGGCGGTATCGGCGCGATAATCATCCTGAACCACCCCGGTCTCGCCTGGGTAGGAAATCTCTCCCAGGGCATTGGGAGCGATCACATCATAAAGATCCTGCATACCGTAATAGATCGCAGGTTCTTCGATCGTCAAGCCATAATCGGAACGCGGCGGCATATCCTTGAGGAACCACTCCATTGCTTCCTCGCCGAGCTGCGCGGCGGGTGTCATGACGGCACCGTAGCCGTGAGTGTATCGGAACCAACGATTGACCCAATTTTGTGAATCCTGAGGTAAATGATCGAAATCCAGTTCTCGCGCGGCGAGAAAGACCTGCTGATAACGGCCATCGATGGTATAGCGATCCGTATTCACCGAGAGGAAGCTATAATAGCTGCGAATCTCTTGCATCTCGCGATAGACATCGATCAACACGTCGCGATCCCAGACAGGAATATTGCGCAGCGCGACTGGATCGATGTCACTGGGATCAGTGTGCTCGACATTGCCATCATCGATTGGGATCACATAAGGTCGCGTCTCAACCTCGTTCAGATCAAACGAATCTAGAGTGGCGGCGATATTACGCGCGATATAAAGCTGTTGTCGGGCCAACTCATCTGGCTCCACCAGGTAGTCCTGAATCGTATTGGGAATGGCTTCCCAGTACCGCAGGCCCAGGGTTGCGGCTAGCAGTATCGAGAAGACCAACACAATCGATAACCCGCGTTTTTTATTGAGATACCAAATGCTGCTAGCACCAAGCGCAAGCAACACGAGCATCGCTGCCCAGATCAGCGGCAGTACGATGTTCATTTCCGTATAGCCAGGGCCAAAAAATAGCGGTGTATGGCTATCGCCATAAAGCAACATGTAACGTTGGAATACTAATTCTGCGATACCGACGCAAAACATCAGCGCGACGATCACACTGAGGTGCCTTCTGGCGCCCAGCGCAATATTCATATTGCGCTTTTTCAACTCCTGGTACTGCAGGTAATAGATTAGGCCGAGTATGACCAGCAAGACGGCAAGCGCAAAAAAGACTTCGAGTAAAATATGACGAAATAGTGGCAATGCGAAAAGATAAAAGCTGATATCCTGGCCATAGAATGGATCAGTGATGCCGGCGCTCGGCGCGAAGATGAATAACAGCGTCTCTTCCCATTGTGAATATAATGGATAGGCGAGGACTGCCGCTAGTACCAGAGCGACCAGAATCGTTAACTTGCGCAGGCCAAAGATGAGCCAGTCGAACTGAATGAAACGACTGCGCTGCGAGTCCTTTGCCGATGTCAGAATCAGTGCATTCTGTACTGCAGACCGCTTCTTTTTGCGCCGAAGCCGCAACAGAAATTTAGCTGGAACCAATCGCTTGATCAGCATGTCGCGGGTTGCAATTCGAAAATTATAATAAAAGAAGAAGAAGAAAATCGTGGTAAAGACAGCAAAAACAACATAGCTATATAGCAATCGCTGCCAAAAATAAAATCCCAAACCGAGCGATTGATACCACCAAATATCAACAATCACGTCGGCATAGAAAAAGACAATGACCGGCAAAGCGATCATTAGCAATAACAGAATGGTGGCGAGTGAGATCAAACTGATTCGACGCCAGAGACGTTTGGTCGCCATAATGTCACCTTGCCAAAAAAGCGGAAATAGACGAAACACCAAAGGTATGATTGTAACATTCTCTACAACCACCTGGCGCTTGCCCAGGCAATCGGAGCAAGTGGCCTCGGGTTTGATGAGGTACAGGCGCTCGAGCGCGCGTAATCTCAGACTGTTACGCATCAACGCCTAATCGGGCCGGGGTGTAACTTAGGCTGGTGAAATGAGCCATTTTCGCGGTCTTCCGCGTTTCTGGCTTTTGGATGTCAAGCACCCTGAAGAAGCGGCTGGAGCCGAGGGTCTGGACTTGGTAGAAGATCGGTTCTGTCGATGGTGTCCTGACCGATCGGCTGCTGCTGACGCATTGCCTGGATCAGGATTGTTCGTACGCCGGCAGACCCCGGTTGGCACCGGCCTGCTCCGCCCCGTCCAAACGCAGATCGCCACGTTGCGGCGCCCGCAGCGCCAGCGTCAGCACTGCAGCGGCCAGACAAAGGAGACCAGCGGCAAGGAAGGCGGTGTCGTAATTGCCGAGCTGGAACACCCGGGTGGTCAGTGTTCCGGTCGCATCCAGCGCCTGATAGCTGATGCCCTCGGTGGTCTCCAGCAGCACCGCGGCCAGGAACGGGCCGAGCAGGCCGCCGCTGCCGTAGGCGGTGAACAGCAGGCCATAGTTCACACCGATGTGGCGGGTGCCATAGTAGTCGGCCGTGATCGCCGGGTAGAGTGCGAGATAGCCGCCAAAGCAGAGGGCGACCAACGAGACCCCGAGCAGGTACAGGGGGTAGAGGCGCATCCAGTCAAGCGCGAACAGGACCAAGGCGCAGAGCACGAACATGATGATCAAGGTCTGCTTGCGGCCGAGGCTGTCTGACACCCGGCCCCAGAGGATGCGCCCAGCAGCATTAAACAGCGCGAGCACCCCTACCGCCATCGCCGCGGCCGAGGCAATGGTCGCGAAGCGCTCGTAGGAGACTGGGACCTCGACGGCCGCTGACAGACTGAAGGCCTCCCAGATCGGTGCGGCCTTCATGATCACCATCAGTCCAGCCGTGCTGCCGGACAGATAGGTGATCCAGAGCAGCCAGAAGGTCGGGGTGCGCAGCATCTCGGCCGGGGTGTAACTGGCCTGCGTCGAGGGGTGATTCGCCGTGGCTGCCGGTGGTGTCCAGCCGGCGGGACAATAGCCTTCAGGTGGGTTGCGCAGCAGCTGGGAGCCGAGCACCACGGTGGTTAGGAAGATGGCACCGAGCACCATGAAGGTGTCAAAGACGCCGGCCTGCGGCAGCGGCAAGAGCCCGATTCCGAACAGCTCATAGTCGCCACCACCGATCAGCGCCCGCGCCAAGGGCGCGAAGAAGAAGGCGCCGGCGCCAAAGCCCGCCACGGCAAGGCCGGTGATCAGCCCGCGCTTGTCCGGGAACCATTTTACGCAGGTCGCGACCGGGCAGACATAAGCCATGCCGATGCCGAGACCGCCAATCACGGCATAGGTGCCCACCAGCCAGGCCAAAGCCTGTCCTTCAGAGAAGTGGTCCGTCAGTCCAGCAAGCATGAGCCCAAGGCCCAGGATCAGGCCACCCAGGCTGCCGACCAGCCGAGGTCCGAGCCGGTCCTGAATACGTCCGCCCAGAATCACGGCGACGGCGAAGACCGCGATCACGAGTTGGGCCGGCAGAGTGACCTGGGTCTCGGACCAATCTGGGAATTGGGCCAATAGTGGTGTCTGGAAGACGCTCCAGATATAGACGGCGCCCAGACTCATCTGAATGATCAGTGCCCCGGCGACGACGCCCCAGCGTTTGTCGTCGTGTTTGTTCGTCATACGGTGGTTCCTTATAGTGAACAGACCGCGCGCGGCAGTCTACTGCGCTTGAAGTGTCTCGCCGCTGGGTGCGGGATAGGGCACCAGGAGCTCGTAATCGACCAGCGCCCAAAGCCGATGCCCGTGACGGCAGACGAGGCGGCCTGGTGTCGATTGGTGCTCGGACTCGGGCTCGGACTCGGACGACAACTGGGACTCCGGCTCAGCTGCTGGCTTCAGCATGGGTGCGGGCCTCAATTTGGCGTCGGCCCCGGACGTCCTCTGCGGACGCACGATCACATGCCGCGCCTTATGATCCAGCACATCCCAGCCGTGATCGCGCAATGTTTGGCGTGCCTCTTGACAGAGCGTGCGCAGCTCGGTGTCGGTGAGCGAGCCCTGCTGGCAGGCCGTCTCGGCATCAATGCCATCGATCCAGCGATAGATCAGCACATACATCCGCTCCCAGTCGTAAGCGACCCTGGAGCCCTCGGGCTGCTCGGCCTGGTCCTCGGCGAGCACGCGGTCGTACCACCAGCGGCGGTGGTCGATGCGGCCGAGCTGCCAGTCGAGGTAGCGGGTGGCTGGCGAGTAGATCGCCAGCGGCGCCTTGGTCGGGATGCGCATCCCGGCACGGGTGCGCAGGCGCTCCAGATTGGCAAATTCCTCGAACGGCGACAGGAACTCGCTCACCGCGATCCGATCGCGCTCGGCCCAGCCCATGGGCTCGCTCGGCGGGATTGAGATCAGCGCCTCTTGCGCGAAGCGACTGAACTTCACCACCAACGCAAAGTCTGAGCGCGCCGGATGCGCCACCGGCACCCGATAGACGGCGCCGGTCGCTCCAGCGAGGTGGCGACCGACCTTGCGCAGCCGATCGCCGACGAACCACTGCGAGGGGACGATGGATTCCAGGACCGGCCAGCCATGCCGGGTGACAAAGAGGTCGCCCGACTGCTTGCCGCGCAGCTGCAGGTAGTCGACCCCGAGGACATGACGCCTCAGGATCGGCGGTGCGGCATCGAAGGAGCGCGGCTGGTGCCGGTGTCGCCTGAAGTCGAACTGCTCCAAGCTCGCGTCCTTTAATCTTCGTCTGGCTCGAGGAAGGGCAGATCAAGCAGTTCCTGATACTCGGCTTGGCTGCCGCCATCGAGGCAGCATTGGATGATCCGTTGTCCGGTTGGCAGTAGATCGGAGCCGAGGAATGCCTTCAGCTCGCGGTGGAAGAACTCGGTGAGGATCGCGGCCCCCTTGTCGTAGGCCGCCGGGCCGACCTCGGGCTGGTGCTCGACCTCGAAGAACCAGTTTCCGATGGTGCTGCCCTCCATCATGATGCTGCCGGGGGTGTAGCCCAGCAATGAACAGCGTGAGGGTCGCATGCGGTTGGCGGCAAAACGGGCACCGCCGCGACGCGCGAAATACTCACGCGCGATCCACTGCGGCATGAAGCCAACCTCCCAGATGCCGATGTGCTGGTTCGGGATCAGCACATAACGGACCTCGGGCGTCTCGATGATCTGGTTCAACAGCAGGTTGGCATGATCCACCATGCGCCCGGTGGCAAAGGGCCAGTACGATCCAACGCCCTCGGAGGTCATGCCTGCGGTCTCGACGATGCTCGGGTTGGCGTGGCCACGCGGTGCCACCAGCCGCCAGAGCCAGGCGAGCGCGGGCGGTAGCAGATGGAACAGTCCGACGATGCCATAGGTGGGCCGCTCGGCGCTGCAAGGCGGCGTGCGCACGCCCATGCTGCGCACGTCCACATCGACAGCACCGCGCACCACGTCGGGGATGATCTTGCGTGGGATGACCACGCGCGGATTCGGGCAGGGCTCCCCCGGGGCGTCTTCGATGTGCTCCCAGATCAGGGTTGTTGCACCAGGACGACCCTCGATGTTGAGGAACAGCAGCGGCTCCGGCGGATGCACGGTGAGCGCCTCGATGTGCGGATCGGTGCCATAGCGGTCGATGTGGTTACAGCGCACGAACCAAGCCTCTTCGGCATCGATCAGGGTCAGCTTGCCGTTGCCCTTCTCCAGCGACGGATGGCAGAGCGCCATGTCGTCGGTCACCGGGCGCAGGTCGCAACCCTTGGGCAGGGTAAATTTGCGTTTCTCGCCGGTCTCGAGATTACGGCCGATCAAAAGGGTCCCATCAGGCCGGCGATGGGCGTACTCGAGCATCTCGCTCTTGCCGCCGCCGCTCGCTCCCTCGTGGGAGATGACGACCTTGTTCTCGTAGGGCGTGACCACCTGCACCGTCGCGCAGTGCATAGTGACCCAGCGCTCCTCCTCGCCGATGTTGAGCAACACCCCGTAGACGCCCTTCTTGGCGCTCGGGCCGGGGTAAAGGTTGTAGCTGAACACCTCATGCAGACTGTCGCGGCGGTTGTGGACCACGACCTGACGGCCTTCAAAATGGGTATGCCGAAACGGCGGTGCGACATAGATCACGGCCTTGGGCTGGAAGTCGTCCGGTAGGTCCTCGACCGGAACGATGCCTTGCAGCAAGGCGAGTCCCAGCGCAAAGAAACCCGCATTGTCCGGGGCGATCACCAGCGCCTGGGTTGCCTGGCTCGGCAGTCCGGCATAGAAGGCGAAGACGGCGAGTGGCTGCGACTTCAGCCACTCGAAGGTCTCCTCGCGGACGGGGTCGAAGGAGGCCCCAAAGCGCTCGACATAAGTCTGCTTATCGGTTGGGCGATCATCGCCGATGACCATGCAATCCGGGTCGCGCCGACGCATGTAGGGTTCGATGTAGTTGGCTGAGATGCCGTTACGGGTGCGGCAGACATTGGCCTCGACCACAGGGCCGACTCCAGGCACCTGGTAATCGACCTCGTGGATGCCATCATCGCCGGCATCGCGGACGGCGAGGGCCATGAGCTCCTCGTGAGAGCCGGCCACGGTGACAGTCGGCGCGGCGGCCAGCAGCGAGCGAGTCTCCGGCGGTAGCGGCAGATCGAGGAGACGGCGTGCCTGGGGGCTCATCGATGCAGCCCAGTTCGGATGCGGAGGAGGGAGGTCGGATGGGGACATAACTTGGCCTCAATACTGACGTAGGCACGGAAGCTCGCCTCCCCGAAAGCCCGGCGTTGGCTGGGCTGCCGTGGAACGGCGGTCCCGGTCACGTCTCTGGCGGTTGGCGTAGGTTGATCATATCGAGAGTCATCTCTGGCTGATTCGCTAACCACTTCGAAAAATCCGAATTTTAGTTCGTATTTTTCGATGAATGATGGCCCCTGCTGTCCGACATCGGCGGCTCGACCATGCTTCTGAGCGATGCTGGCTCGGTGACCATAAGGAGCGTATCTATGCCGAGGTCGACGACGTTGATTCCCTCGGGTATCCCCGGTCTGGACGATGTCCTGCAAGGCGGCCTGCGTCCTGCGTCCTGGCCACCTGTATTTTATCGAGGGCAATCCAGGCACCGGCAAGACCACCACAGATCTGGAGCACTACCCGATCGCGGGTCACAAGCCCTGTGACCACTGACTGATCCTTTACCTGAACCCGCCAGAGGGGCCAATCATGAGCGAAGAGACGGACCTAACGAGCGACTGGCCCACCGGCTTCATGCTGATCCAGGGCAACCGGCTCGAATCCCTGCGCGGACTGCTCAGCGCCTGGCTCAGCCGGCATCCGCTACATCCTTTGGAGAACGAGGTCATCCTGGTGCAGAGCAACGGCATCGGCCAATGGCTGAAGCTCGCGCTCGCCGCCCCGCGCGCTGAGGACCTCGACGGCGACGAGCCCAGCCGTCAAGGTCGGATCGCGACAGCGGACGCCCTCAGCGGCGGCTGCGGCATCGCCGCCGCCCTCGACCTGATGCTCCCGGCGCGCTTCCTCTGGCAGGCCTATCGTGCCGTGCTCGGCGATCTCCCTGAGATCTCCGCTTACGACAAGGCACCGCTCGTCTGGCGCTTGTATCGGCTGCTCGGCGATCTCGATGCCCTCGCCACCCACACCGAGGAGCGCACCTGGCTCAACCCTTTGCGCGGTTTCCTCGACAGTGATGGCGACGCCCGCCGCCGCCAGCAATTGGCCGCGCGCCTGTCCGACCTCTACGACCAATACCAGGTCTACCGCGCCGACTGGCTGAGCGCCTGGGAGCAGGGCGAGGATGTGCTGATCCGCCCCAATGGCACCCAGATCCCATTGCCTGAGGAACACCGCTGGCAGCCCTTGCTCTGGCGCCGACTGCGCCAGGATCTGGCCAAGCACCACCAGGACAGCACCGCGCCCGCGCCCGCCGCCGAGGCCAGCCGTGCCCAGATCCACCAGCGCTTCCTCGCCCAGGCCAAGACCCTGACCTGGGCCACCCGACCCAGTGACCTGCCACGCCGGGTCATCGTCTTCGGCATCTCCTCGCTGCCGCGCCAAGCCATCGAAGTGCTCGAGGCCCTCGCGCCCGTCGCCCAGGTCATGCTGTTCGTGCACAACCCGAGCCAGCACTACTGGGGCGATCTGGTGGAAGGCCGTGAGCTGTTTCGCGACCTGTTTCGGCCTTACCAGCGCACCGCCATGCGCAAGGTGCCCGAGCACCTGCAGGACGCCGAGCTGCATCTGCACGGCCACCCGCTGCTCGCTGCCTGGGGCAAGCAGGGCCGTGACTACATCCGCCTGCTTGACGAACACGACGATCGCAGCGTCTACGAGGCCCACTTCGCCGAGCAGAATCTCAAGATCGATCTCTTCGAGTCGCCGATCGACGCTAGCAATCCGAACAACGCCACGCTGCTGCAACAGCTGCAAGACGACATCCTCGAACTGCGCCCGCTGCACGAGCGTCGGGAACTCGGCACCGCGATCGACCCACGCCACGACCGCAGCCTCAGCTTCCTCATCGCCCATGGCCCGCAGCGTGAGGTCGAGATCCTCCACGACCAACTGCTCGACGCCTTCGCCAGCGCCAAACGCGCCGGCACGCCGCTGCAGCCGCGCGACATCCTGGTGATGGTGCCCGATGTCAGCGTCTATGCCCCGCACATCGAGGCCGTCTTCGGTCGCCTCGAGCGCGATGATCCGCGCCGCATCCCGTTTCAGATCACCGACCAGTCGGAACGTCAGCGCGACCCGCTGCTGATCGGTATCGACAGCCTGCTCAACCTGCCACAAGCCCGCTTTGCCGTCAGTGACCTGCTCGACCTGCTCGAGATCCCTGCGCTGCGCGCCCGCTTCGGCCTCGCCGAGGCCGACCTGCCACGCCTGCGCCAGTGGATCGAGGGCGCCAAAATCCGCTGGGGCCTCGATGCCGAGCAACGCGCCGGCCTCGATCTGCCCGACGGCCTGGAGCAGAACAGTTGGCGCTTCGGTCTCAAGCGCATGCTGCTCGGCTTCGCCACCGGCGGCAGCGAGGCCTGGCAGGGGATCGAACCCTTCGACGAGATCGGCGGTCTGGAGGCGGCCCTGATCGGCCCCCTGGCGCAGCTGCTCGAGGCCCTCGGCGAGAGCTGGAGCCTGCTGCAACCACCGCGCACCCCCACGGATTGGAGCGCCTTGCTCGCCGAGCGCATCGATGCACTGTTCCTCGCCTGCAGCGAGGCCGACGAGCGCGCGCTCGCGCTCTGGCGCAACGCCCTCGAGCAGTGGCTGCTCGACTGTACCGACGGCGGTGTTGAGAACGAACCGCTACCGCTCGAGGTGGTGCGCGACAGCCTGCTACCCAGCCTCGACACCCCGACCCTCAGCCAGCGCTTCCTCGCCGGTGCGGTCAACGTCGCCACCCTGATGCCGATGCGCGCGATCCCGTTCCGGCAGATCTGGCTGCTCGGTATGAACGATGGCGACTACCCGCGCAGCCGCCGCCCGGCCGACTTCGACCTAATGGCGAACGACGATCGCCCCGGCGATCGCTCGCGGCGTGAGGATGACCGTTACCTGTTCCTCGAAGCCCTGCTCGCCGCGCGCGAACGCCTGGTGATCAGCTGGGTCGGGCGCAGCCTGCGCGATGACTCCGAGCGCCCGCCCTCGGTGCTGGTCGGGCAGTTGCG